>CAYWNG010000434.1:0-1456 GCA_964458685.1 uncultured Pirellulaceae bacterium | reverse complement strand
TCCTGCTCGTAATCCTGCTCGACCAAAGATCCTCTAACAAAACCGAAAACGATTACGAGCACCACTTCATTGAGCACGAGCAGGATTCTGAAGCCTCGAGTCTCCAGCCTCACGCCTCAAGTCTCCAGCCTCACGCCTCACCCCTGCTAGTGCGCTGGCTTGGGCTTGGGCTTCGGAGCAGTAATCAAGACGGTCACGGCACCAGCAATAACAACTCCAAGACTGACCCAGAACATTACAGGAACAAGCCCCCAAGCGTTCTTTTCGCTGAGTGTGATTGAGGTATTGATGACCGGGGCGAAACCAAACACCAGCGGCATCACATAGATGGGTTTTCCGCCGGCATTGAAAGCCAGGATGACACCAAGGGCACCGACAGCTCCTGCCACACCAGCAAAAAACGCCCATGTCATTCCGACAGGAGTCCAACTGCCCGAATCGTTGGCTCGACCATAGATCAACGCCAGCGGTACAAGCACCGCGATCAAAAAGTAAGCGATGCCAACACAGATGAACGGACGCAAGCGACTGCCCGACATTTTGGACTGGCCGATGTGGAGCATGGGACCATACGAACCCCAGCAGATCGCAGCCATAATGATGGAGAAAATGATTGCCGAGACATTCTTTTCTTTTCCACCGACGACAGGCTTAGTTGTGGCCTTGTCGGTCTCTGATTCCGCCGCTGGCTTGGCTTCTCCATTGTCCGACTCGGTCTTCATCGACTCGTCAATGTTCGCCGCAGGTTCAGCAGGTTTGGTTGGTTCGGCCGGTGTAGCTGGCTCTGCCGTTTTCGGAGCTGTTGCCGTCGGCTCTTGCGCAGCCGGTGCAGGAGTAGTTGGTGCAGGAGTAGTTGGCTCTTGCTTCGGCGCCTCTGCTGTCGGATTTGCAGTTGGCGGTGTTGAAGCTGGTGGTGTTGAAGCTGGTGGTGTTGCTGTGGGCTGATCCGCCGCGGGAGGAGCTGTAGGCGTTTCAGCTTGACCTGCTTGCGGTGCTGGCTCGGATGCAGGCTTGGGCTCTTGAGCTGATTGAGGCTCTTGCGTTGGCTGCCCTTCCTGTTGGACAGGGCTAGTTCGATAAACGGCAGGTGTGACTTCAGCAGCCTTGGGCTTGCTGGGAGCCGTTGCTCCCTGGGAATAGTACAAAACGCCCACAGCTCCTAGCGCCGCGGTCGCGATGCCACCGATGAAAATCGGGCGGATTTGATTGAAGGTCTTCCCGATGAATGAAGTGACCAGCGTGTTCACCACCGGCGCAAAGCCAAACACGATTGGCATCACATACACTGTTTCGCCACCATTGCCCAAAGCTAGGATGATTCCGAGCGCACCCAAGGCTCCAACGCTACCGGCAACCAACGAATAGATTATTCCACTGGCAGTCCACGAACCCGATTCTTTGTTCTTCTTCAAGATCACCATCGGATCTGAGCTCTTTGCTGTACTTTCGTCGGCTC
>CAYWNG010000433.1:1844-5970 GCA_964458685.1 uncultured Pirellulaceae bacterium | reverse complement strand
GATAAAGTCTTGCGTGTCTTCCTCGGGTAAGCACACTCCACCGACAACCTTCTTGCCTTGTCGAATCGTTCCTGTCAGTGGCTCGCGATGAAGGCTAGACATGCATGTTGGCTATTTGAAGTTGGCGAGATAAGAATCGCTGTTCAGTTTACAGCTTCGCTCAAGCAGTTCCAAGAGCCATTTGAAAAAGATGATCGCGAATTGCTTCGCGATCAAGTTCATTGCATTTCGAAGGTCAGTCAGATCGAACGGCAGGCGAGCTTACTCGGGGCTTGGTTCCAGGTAGGCCGAAACGCGGCGAGCCGTGCCTTCGCGATAGATAACCAGTTCAGCTTGGCTGCCTGCTGGGGTCAATCCAACCATTTTGACCAAGTGACCATCGTTCTCGACAGGCTTGCCGTTAAGCTCCAGGATCACGTCGCCGACTTTGATTCCAGCGTTGGAAGCTGGCGAGTTAGGCAGAATCGACTTTACGAGTGCTCCACGACTTGATTTCAGACCTAAGCGGTTTGCGGTAACTGCATCGAACGCGTTTTCCAATTGAACGCCCAAGTAACTGCGACGCATCGTTCCTTTCGAAATCAATTGCTCGGCAACCACAACGGCCATGTTGATCGGAATGGTGAAGCCGATGCCTTCGCTTCCGCCAGAGTTACTCGCAATGGCTGTGTTGATACCGATAACTTCGCCGCGAAGATTTATCAAAGGACCGCCACTGTTGCCAGGATTGATCGCTGCGTCTGTTTGGAAGAAGTCTTGAATCTCGATACCCTTGGAACCAAGCTCCAGATTGCGTCGTCCTTTGGCACTGATAATGCCATAGGAAACCGAATGGCTTAGTCCAAAAGGGCTTCCAACGGCGAGTACAAAATCGCCAATGTCCATTTGGTCGCTGGTTCCTACTTTGGCTGAGATCAAATCCTTGCGCGGAAGTTCGAGGACAGCTACGTCGGTAGACGAGTCGGCCCAAATCCTCGTTGGCCGCATGGTCGAACCGTCGCTGAGTTCGAAGCGAATCGAACTTAGCTCGGCCGGATAAACGACGTGACGGTTGGTGAGCACATACTGCGATCCGAACAGCTCGATAATAATGCCCGCGCCAGCTTCTTCGACTCGACTGCTTGCGAATCCTTTGCCCGACTCGGCTTTCTTGGTTGCTTCAATGTGAACAATGCTTGGGCTGGCGAACTTGACAATGCGACGGATCAAGCCAAGCTGACGCTCCAGCGACTCAGCTTCGCGTAGCAGGCCCTCGTACTCGGATTCGCGTTGGGCCAGATTGCCCATGTTGCCTGCGGAGATTGGCGCCGACATCGTTCCGCGGCCAGGTCCCGATCCAGACCCAAGCCCGGGCGTTGGAAGGACGTTTCGCGATACAGGCAGTTCGTCACGCATTTGGCGTGATGATTCGGTTGGCGATGCGAGGCCCGAGCCCCTTTCATTCCGCAACGTTATTTGAGCATGAGCCTCATTAAATCCTCCCGAAAGGAAGGTTGATGCTATACCCAAGACACAAAATTGTCCAAGCTTTCGACAAAGGCCCGACATTGAATCTCCTCAACCAAGTAAAAAGGTTGCGGCTAAAGTTGCGTCCCGTCATTCCAATCCACGAAACTCCTTCCCGTGGAAACATAATCCTTCGAGCTTGATGCTCGTGAAATGATTTTTGGCTGATGCTCTGGGTCAACTCCGATTGTTCCGCTTATCGCGGTGCATTTCGGTAAACCCTATTCGCTAGCACTTGACGTACAAGGCTGAATCGGCTGAGCGTTTCTAAACGGTAGCATCAAAATGACCTACTTTGTTTGATTGCATTGAACGCTGACCACCTGTGCTGTTATTGCACGCGTTGTGGAAAGGTAGGGTTATGCAGCAAAAGACAGTCATGCCTACGATGCATCAAAAACTAACTCTCAATGGGGCGAGACCAATGCACTGGCACATCCATTCTGAGCACATCACTGCTCAGCAATAGTATGAGTGTCCTATCGCGCAGAGAAGAGACTTTGCCGAAGAATTCGTCTATTCCTGTGTTGGCAAAAATCTGGTTGAACGGCTAGAGTTGCTCACGCTACAGTTGCCTGGACCAATTCGCTAACGAACGAAGTCGTTGGCGAATTTGCTAACGGGACTAATTCGTTAACGGTCTAGGTCTTTAACAGGGCAAATTGGCATGCGAGTAAGCTGGAAGCCCCACATCAAGCAAGTTTATCGTCGGCGATATCTCACCGGCGGGCACTTCCGATTGTAGCGGTTGTCGAGACCAAAGAGCCTGCCCGCGTTGAAGTGCAGCTTCGTTGTACAGTTGCTCAACTAAGCTTTGGTATCCTTCGACCATCGCTTCAAGGCTCCAACTGCCGACCACTAAGTTTCGGCCGTTTTGACCTAACTGCTTTGCCAGTTCAGGACTGCGAAGCAAATGACAGATCGCTCGACTGGTCTCTTCAGCATCTAAGGGTTCAGTAAGGATTCCAGTTTCAAGCGGCAACACTGTTTCGTGGATCGAGCCCACATTGGGGCTGACAACAGGAACACAACAGGCCAATGCTTCAAGAATTGAAACAGGATTGGCTTCGTTGCGACTGGTTAAGCAGAACACATCCAAACCTGCCACGATTTTTTCGGTGTCGTTTCGCGAGCCCAACAGGTGGAAGTGATTTTGAAAGCCTGTTTGTTGAATCGCTGATTCTATTGTTGGTCGTTCCGGTCCATCACCTACGATCACAAAATGAGTGTTGGGATACGACTGAAGCACCTCTGTTGCCGCGGAAATGAATTGCAAGTGATTCTTTTCGTGTCTCAACGCTGCAACAATTCCAACTAAGTTCACCGACTGATTTAGCTTCAACTCTTTGCGCAACCAAGTTCTCTGAAGAGCGTCTGGCTTGAATCGATTGGTATCGACTCCGTTAGGAATCATGAACACTTTGTTCTCTGGGAACTTCTCGAACGAAACCATGTGCTTAGCATGCTGACTGGCCACGGCAATAAAACCACTGGTGATCGGAGTCAACAGTCGATTCAACCTTCCCACACCATCTGGCCAACCGGTTGAATGTAGAGCACTGCAAATTACGGGAACCTTTGCGAGTTTTGCGGCTAGCCTGCCCCAGAACATTTTATCGCCGGCACCAATAGTGATTACCGCGTCAGTTTGACGCTGCCGAAAGTGTTTCGCTAAACGCCAAAGAACACGAACATCCCACTTCTTGCCGATGAAGTTGCTGTGAACGGGAACTTCGGAAGACATCACAGCACCTAGTTCGCCAGGATCCTTCAGGCAGACAACTTCCGCTGCAAAGTTCAGACGGTCCATCGTGCGAACCATATTCAGCAACAGAGTCTCAGCACCGCCTATTGGCAAACTGGTGAGAACAAATTGAATTCGCAGCGGCCGAGTTGACATTGCTTTTCCGAGATCTGTTTAATGTGCTGAAGCGGTGGCATTACCCAATTGCAAGACGGGGGCCGTTTCGGTTTCTGGGTTGAATCCAGAATTGGACTCTGGTTCGACAAACGGCAAAACCGTTTGGTCCACCAAGTGGCGATGGTCCAGAGTCAGCCAGTTCTTCAACCGTTCCAAACCTGGATCACCGTGGATACGGCGAATGTGAAATCCTTTCGCGCCTGGCCAATTCAGCGCACCGTAGGCACTGCACATTCCCTCGATACCATGTTGGCTCAGCATGTCCAAGGCTGCTTGCGACATGTTATGGGGACGACCGTAAGGAAAGGCAAAGTAACGGCACTTTGTATTCAACTCGGATTCGACATGTTGAATGCTTCCGATCAGTTCGCGGCGCAACAGTGCTTCGTCGCGGATCGCACCAACATCGCAATGCGATTTAGTATGAGCACCGATCTCAACGCCCTGGCTCGCGAAGTATCGCATCTCATCCCAGTTGTTGGTAGGTAAAGTCAGCCCCAATTCGATATCGTGTCGAAATGGTCGTTGCTTGCCCATGAAGTCAGTTGTGATAAAGTAGGTCAGAGGCAAGTTTCGGCTGACCATTTCCGGTAACGCCGTTTGACAGTTCTCTGCGTAGCCATCGTCAAAGGTGATAGCCACAACGAATTCGTCGTTGCTCTTGGCTCGCATGCGACGCTGAGCCTCGCTCAACGAGAC
>CAYWNG010000433.1:0-1744 GCA_964458685.1 uncultured Pirellulaceae bacterium | reverse complement strand
ATCCTTGGCAAAACCGAGCTACTTCAAGCGATCATCGAACTACGACCTAAGATTTCCAATCTGATGGTCTATATCTAGCCGAATATTCACAAGTCTTAACTATGGAACTGCTCGCCCTAGCTCTATTCCCTGCCATTGCAGTGTGGGGCGGTATTGCAGTTAGTCGAGCGTCGGTGATAACGGTGGCCGTCCTATTCTTGGTGGCAACCTCCTGCCTTCCTCCCGAGTACGTTTCATTTCGAGTTGCTGGACTTGGGATTACGGTGGATCGTGTTACTGTCCTGGCCATGGCAGTCGCTTTTCTGCTGGCTTACAAGCAGGGAAGAGTGCGGCTCTTGCCACTTGAGACAGTCGACTACATCGCCTTGCTTTTCTTCCTTTGGCTCACCGCTCGAACGTTGACTCAGCCGCTTGGTTCTGTTCAGCCTTCACAGCCGCATACCCTGATGCACTTGGTCAACGGTTACGCTGTCCCACTAGCCGTCTACTTTATGGTTCGCTGTTCCAAGATTGAATTTAAGGATCTACGACCTTCGTTTTGGATTATCGCCATCGCCAGCGTGTATCTGTCGGTGACTGCAGTACTGGAAGTCGCTAAGGTATGGAGTCTAGTGTTTCCCAAGTACATCAGCGATCCGACGTTGAGCATCCACTTTGGTCGAGCTCGCGGTCCTATGCTTCAATCGGTTCGTTTGGGTGTCTGTCTGCTGGCTAGCTTGATCGTCATCTTCGTCTACACAATATGGCTGAGACCACAGTGGCATTCGCGTTGGATCTTTTCGTTGGCAACACTGCCCTTGATCATGCTGGCAGTGATGGTCACCTACACGCGAAGTATTTGGATGGGCCTGATCGCAGTTCTAGGCTTGGTTGTTGTACTGTGCCTCCAAGGGACGATACGACGCGGCTTGATTGTTAGTGGAGCTATGGCCGGCATACTCGGCGGCCTGATTCTGGGCCCCCACTTAGTCGCCTTTAAGCGCGAGTACTCGGCTGCCGAGACGCGAGAGAGCACTTACATGCGCGCCGCCTTCGCGTATGTTTCTATCGAGATGATCAAGCAGCGTCCTATCGCTGGCTTCGGCTTTAATCAATTCAACGTCGCTAATCAACCTTTCTTGAGCGACCGATCAACCGATATCCGATGCGAATCGATTCGCAACTATGTGCATCACAACAGCTACTTGAGTCTAATAGTCGATCTTGGTCTTGTTGGCTTTACGCTCTACGGTCTCTTGTTAATTGCTTGGTTGCGAGAGAGCTGGCGAGTCTGGCGATCAACAATTGTTCCTCCGTGGGCTCGCGGCATCGGACTCATTGCCATTTGTATTACGAGCGTCCATCTGATCCAGATGGCCTTCCACGAAGTGTCGTTCTCGTCGATCGAGAATGGCATCGTCTACACAAGCTTCGGGGCTGTCTTGGCCATTCGGCGTCAATTCATCGGATCGCTCGCCGCCAACGGCCAAATGATCGTGCCCGATCCAATCAACGCTTAGTACAGAATCAGTGACGCGCTGAACAGCGTTACCAAGCGGAGAAAGAGGGGAAAGAGGGGAAGAATAAAACGCAGAGGCGCGGAGTTCGCTGAGAAAGGTTACAGGGATGAGAGAGATGATGAGGTTACTGAAGAAACAGAATTTTGCTTCCTTGTTGACGCTGTAGGTCAAGTTCGTCCAGGATATCGCGTGACGTTAATTCTTTGTGATCCCCGCGACTCTGCGTTTTTCTCTCTTTTGGTTCC
>CAYWNG010000432.1:0-5998 GCA_964458685.1 uncultured Pirellulaceae bacterium | reverse complement strand
ATCAATTGCCAGCAATCGGTGTCATCTTGTTTCGACTGGTCTAGCGACGCGAGGACTGGATTTGCTACTTTCGCTGAACCGATTGTCTCAACGTTACGGACAAAAGGTCATCCAAGACCTAATGCGGTTGCAATCCGCTGCGCGGAAACAGGTTTTATGCGATACAAATTCAGTCTAGTTTCATTGCCCAAGATGATTTGCCTGGCAGGGCTTGTCTCGCTGGTCGGCTGCACTGACGGGCTGTTGTATAAGATGAAGACGATCAATCCTTACTACCGCAAGGAATGGCAGAAAGATCGCGAGCTGGGCGTCACATTCGTGGAACGAGTGGACGAGATGAAGAATCTGCAAAACTGGTTGCCGAATATGGATTCCTCAGAGCAACTGGTGTGGGCCGAGCGATTAGAGAAGATTATCAAGTCGGATCCAAGTCCCGAACTGCGAACTTTGGCAGTTCAAACCATCGCATCTATCCAAGGGCCAACAACAGTTCGAGCCTTGAACTCAGCGTCTACTGACGAAGCAGAGAAGGTACGTCTAGCAGCTTGTGAAGCTTGGCGAACCGTCAAAGGCACAGACGCTCGGAATATGTTGATGACCTTGGCAAACAATCCGAAAGAAACGCCGAGCATTCGTCGAGCTGCGATTTCAAGTCTGGGTGCCTTCGAAGATGCCGAGGTGAAATCCTCGCTTGCTCGACTCTTGGATGACAAGAGCCCGGCAATTCAGTTTCAGTCAACTCAGAGCCTTAAGCAAATCACCGGCAAAGACTACGGCGGCGACATTCAAGCTTGGCGCGACTACATGCAAGGCAAGGATGTCCCCGAGCCCGACACATCTTTCATGGCAACCGTCTGGGAAACGCTCGACTGGAGCCGCTAGTCGCATCGCGATTGATTCCCATAGTGTGCCACGCCACTGGTGTGGCGTTCTTCCTTCCTAACCCGAAGCGTTAGCGAGGGACATCCCAATCCCAACCCAAAGCGTTAGTTTTGAAGTTGCGCTATTTCTGGGATTTCGGGCCGAAGGCCCAGCGATTTACATAGCCCAGCCCAACGGGCTGGGTGATCAAGCTTAAGTAGGTTAAGGGCCAACGGCCTGCCGGTTTGCACGCAAACCGGCAGGCCGTTGGCCCTTTGTTGTTATCGCGAATTGCGTACCCAGCCCTTCAGGCTGGGCTAGGTAAACGGTCAGGCCTTTGGCCTTAAATCCAAATATCGCGACATCAAAGCTAGCCCGACATCAAAACTAACGCTGCGGCTTGGGATTGAATCACGAATACCAACTTCGGCTTAGTCTCGTTGCAGCGCAATCAGAATGCGCATGACATACCACAACATCAAAGCCACCGAAGCAAACAGCGCAAGCGACGCAGCGACGTGTTGCGTAGTGTTGTAGTGGTACATGACGTTGGACGTGTCATACAGGATGTAGCCAGCAGCTAAGGCGACCAAGGCTGCCGAAAACAGCAACCCCAACGAAAACCCGAAGAAGTAGGCAGCGATCGCAAACCCGAAGGCCACCAATCCCGCGAGGAATAGGTAACGGCCCAACCAAGAGAAATCGGCCCCAGTCAAAAACACCATCGCTGTTAGGCCACCAAACACTACCGCCGTAATGATTCCAGCCTTAAGTGGAATGGTGCCACTAGGATCGATCTTCAGTGCAATTGCCATTAACGGCAGGAACAAGAAGGCTTCAGCTACTACGTAAAGACTCAGTCCTGCATACTGCAAGCCGGGGCTGGCATTGGAACGAGCCCACTTCTCAGCTATCCAGCTCACCAGCATAAACCCACCCAGGATCAGGAACCAACCTGGACCAGAGAGGAATCGACCGAAAGTTCCCAACAACGTTGCGGGTGGAAAAATCACGAGCAGAATGGCTTCAATCAGGATGAAGGCCAAGACCGCTCCCGCAAGATGCAGGTAGGTGCGACGGATAAAGTCGGTTCGTTCATTGACAGTTGCTTGAGCAACGGCGGTACTGCCACTTAAGGCATAGGGGTTATCAAATTGCATGGCGTAGTTCCTGTGGAAATCAGTTTGGGCGTTCCGGGTCCACCCGTATGCAGTATTTTTCACACACGTTAAAGCATGTGTCAAGGAAATTCTAACTGAATTGTATACCGTATTCCCAGACCAGTGGTTCAAGCAAAGGCCTTGGCAAATTGGATGCCCTTGACAAATCGGTGCCTCACCATAACCATTATGGCGGTAATAACGGTACTCTATCGCTATCTTAGGAGCGGTACGTAGGGCGAGCGACTTCAGCAACTGCCCTTCCGAGAATCAATCACTTATGAACTTCCTCACGGCCTCATTCTCACACTGATTGTGAGAAAGAGGTCGTGTTTTTTTGGTAAACGCTAAACCTCTTAGTGGCAGACTTCTGCCAAATCACTGCTGCCACCTTCGTTACGATTAAGGGAATGAACAATGTCTGATTTAGTTCCTATGACTCGTGACCGCTACAACGAAATGCGAGCGGAAGTCGAGCATTTAGAAACAGTGGAGATGCCGAAGATCGCCGAAAAAATCGCCGAAGCGCGAGCTGAAGGTGATTTGAAGGAGAACGCTGAGTATCAAGGTCAGCGTCAGAATCAAGGCATGATGCAAGCCAAGATCAACCAGCTCAAGCAAGCTCTTGCCAACGCTTACATCATCGATCCTACCAAAGTTGCCAAAGATGAAGTTGGTCTACTGGCTACTGTAACGGTTAAGGATCTGGATTACGACGACGAAGAGCAATTCACCTTGGTGGGCTCGGGCGACGAAGACTACGACACTGGAAAGATTCTCTCTTCCAGCCCGATCGGTGCCGCACTGCTAGGCAAGAAGATCGGCGACAAGATCGAAGTGCCCGTTCCCAAGGGGAAGCTCAGGTTCCAAATCATCAAGATCGACTATCAAGTTTAACGAACGCGGAAGTAGCCCCGTCACCAGACGGAACTACTACGATAACCACGAGAACCCAGGCCAATGACCAGCGACAAAACGGCAACCAACGAGAATTCAGCTTCCGGCGGGGAGAATTCTGCTTCCGGCGAGACCCCAGCGCACAAGGAACCCTCGATGGGGCCAGCCTGCTTGGTGGTCACAATCCTTGCGTTGGCCGGCAGCGTCGCCTTGTGTGGTTTGGGAAGTTGGCTAATCTTCCGCGACCAAGCTGCTCTGGCAACGAAGTCGATTCAGAAACAACTGATTCCTTGGGTCGAAGGCAGCCAACTGTCGCCTAATGACAAACAGTCGATTGTTGAGCAATTGGATGCGTTGGTCGTTGAGATCGAACTTGGAAAAATCAACAAACAACAGTTGAGCCGACTGCATAACTGCCTTCAGGACAACCCAGTCATTCTGTGGGGCGGAATCCAGTCCATTGAAAGCCAAGCAGCGGCCGCCGGGTTAACGGAAACTGAGATTGAATCGCTCAAACGCACCAATCAGCGACTGTTGCGGATGGCTACGGAACGAAAAATGGGCCGTACAGACCTGGAATACACCATCCAGCAACTGTCCAAAGTCAACAAACTAGGCGATACCCTCGAGGTCAATTCCGATCTGACGGGCGAACAGATACAGATCTATATGAAGCGGGCAGAAACCCTGCTGACAAGGTCCAAAATACCCAACGAGCCCTATGAAAAAACCCCCGCAGAAGCTTTCGGTATTTTGCTGAAAGCGGCCCTCGAAGTACCCAAGTAGAACTAGAATATCACAATCTAATTCTCCTTTAAATTCGATGCACAATCACTCATGGCCTATCTAACTGCTATCAGCGGCTCGGCGTTCGGAAAACGCATCGACCTCACCAAACCGTCGATGATTTTGGGAAGACACCCCGAATGCGATGTCATCATCGAGGTTGGTGCTGTCAGTCGGCAGCACGCCAAAATCGATACTGTTGGGAACCGATTTCAACTTGCCGATCTCAACAGTCGCAATGGCACCTATCTGAATGGCCAGTTGATCGACCGGCCCACCGAACTTCAAGATGGCGACCTCATCCGCATCTGCGACGTGGAGTATTCGTTCCATGATCCCGTGCTGCAAGGTTCCAGCGAGCTAAAGATCGGTGGCTCAAGTTTCGGCATCATGATGATCGAAGATGCCCAGGATGATTCCAAGCAGCGCGCCGTTAAGAACAAGCTTGACATTCGAGGAAGCACCTACGGCACTCAGTTGACGACCTCAGCCGAGGCACGGCTACAGGCCGTTTTGGACATCACTCAAAGCCTGGGCCGAAGCGTTCGCTTGGAAGAAGTTCTTCCGAAAGTGCTGGACACTTTGTTTCGCATCTTCCTACAAGCCGATCGAGCGTTCATCGTCTTGATCGAAAATGGGCAGTTGATTCCCAAGTGGATTAAGACTCGCCACGAAGATCAGCAAGAGAGCTTTCGGATCAGTCGTACCGTCATGCGCGAAGTGATGGCGACTAAAGAGGCGATCATCTCTCTGGATGCTTCTACCGACGAACGCTTTGAGATGGCCCACAGTATCTCAAGCTTTCGAATTCGATCGATGATCGTTGCTCCGCTGCTGGACAGCCAAGGCGAAGCAATCGGCGCGATTCAAATGGATACTGTTGACTCTAAGCGACAATTCGAAAAAGGCGACTTAGAAATTCTTGCCAGCATCGCAATTCAAGCTGGTATCGCCATCGAAAACGCTCAGTTGCACGAAGTAGTGCTCGAACAAAACCGCGTCGAGCAAGACTTGCAGCTAGCCAGACAAGTCCAACAAGCGTTCTTGCCTTCCAAGCCTCATGAAGCTACTGGCTACAAGTTCTACAATCACTACCGCCCTGCCGATCAAGTCGGTGGCGATTACTTCGACTACATCCAATTGCCCGGTGACCGGTTAGCGATCATTGTTGCCGACGTTGTTGGTCACGGAGTTGCCGCGGCAATGTTGATGGCGAAGGTCTCCGCGGAAACTCGCTACTGTTTGGCAAGCCATGAGAGCTTAGCCGAAGCTATCTCGCTGCTGAACTACCGCATTTCATCGCTAAAGCTTCGCCGCTTTGTGACCTTCCTTTGCCTGCGCGTCGAGCTAAAGACGGGCAAGGTGGACATCGTCAATGCGGGACACATGATGCCAATCTGGAAGCAATCAGCTAACAACACGGTATTCGAACCTGGTGATGATGAAGCGGGTGTGCCTCTGGGTGTTATGGACGACTATCAATACGAAAACCTCACCATTACGCTTGAGCCCGGCGACGAATTGATGCTCTACACCGATGGAATCAGCGAAGCACCAAACGTCGACGGCGATATGTACGGCATCGAACGGCTGCGAAAGCACTCGCAAGATAGCAACGGCGAAATCGATAAACTCGGCGAAATCATCATCGCTGAAGTAGATGAATTCACCAAGAACACCCGACAAGCCGACGATATGTGTTTGGTCATGGTTAAGCGCCACTAAGCTTTACTTGTCCGTTGTTCAAATCGGACAAGATGGTTGAGAAGTAATTCTCTTTGCCATTCTTCGGGTAACACGCATAGAATTGGCAGGATGGGTCGGTCTCTTTTCTTTGTCCGCAGCCATTCTCAAACCCTCCGGAGATGGAAAATGCATCGAGTCTTACTGCTTGGCGCTGGAAAGATTGGACGAGCCATTGCGTCGTTCCTGCATCGCTCTGGGGACTATCAAGTCACGGTGGCTGATATCAGCCAGCCGACACTCGACCTGCTGACTCAACAGACGCCGATCCGTGCCATCCACGCTGACATCCAGTCGATCGACACACTGCGATCGCTGATGCGCGAGAACGATTCGGTCATCTCGGCGCTCTCTTTCGCATACAATCCCAACGTGGCAACAGTCGCTGTCGAACTGGGCTGCAGCTACTTTGATCTAACTGAAGATGTCGAAACAACGCGAGCTGTTCGGGCTCTCTCCGAGCGATGCCAGTCGGGTTCAATCCTCATGCCGCAATGTGGACTCGCTCCCGGATTCATCTCCATTGCCGCCAATCACTTGGCTAGCCAGTT
>CAYWNG010000431.1:0-6009 GCA_964458685.1 uncultured Pirellulaceae bacterium | reverse complement strand
GCGGCATCAGCAGCTCGCACTCCGAGAAGACTCGCAAGTAAGCACGAGTACTTAAGAAAGTTCTACCAGCCATTCCAAAGAACGGATTGACCGCCACGTAGTCTGTTAGAGGAAAGACCGGAGAGATAGCGTCTGCGAGTTCCTTAAGTATCGAACTCATGTCAGGATCAGGTATTGCAACTTTGGGAGTAAAGTTCTTCTGTAGCCCCGAATTGATTGAAGGTGTTGTCATGTTGGTCTATTCGGATGGGATGGATTTGAGGGAGAAAAATGCTACCGGGACAATCGCGTGGATACTACGTTCGCAGGAGGGTTCCCATCCAACGTCGAAGAATGCTTTCCAGGTAGAAGCCGTTTGAGGCGTGGACATAGAACGCTTGACACCAACCCACGGAAGCAAGCTTCTGCAATCGCAACTGCAGAATCGCAACCGCAAGGAACGCGACGAAAACAATCGCGGAAAGGTAGATCGAGGCCTTCGTGGCCACTACCGGGACAATCACTGCAGAAAGCCACACATCGATCGCTTGAAAAGCGACGATGTAGATTCCACACAAGCATATCGCGACACTCCAGGCTCGAATAAGTAGCGTTCGACTTGCAGTGGCTTGTGTTGTTGTTAGCCAGTGAGCCAACCCAAGGCTCAGAATCGTTGTCAGCAACAGTGCTCCAGACTTAGAATTTGTGTCAACATTCAGTAAGTTCATTCCAACCCAAAGCACCGCACCAACCAGCAGCGCATTCAGAGTGAAGCTCAAGAGCGAAGTGGGCTCGGTATCGTCTTGTGACAAGACTTCAGTGCGCGCGGCCTGCGTGAGCACCGATCCGCTGCTAAGGAATGCATGCGCTTTGTAGATCGAGTGGGCAAGAATGTGCAGCATGGCGATGGAGTAAGCACCCAAGCCACACTGAAGCAGCATGAATCCCATCTGCGCAATCGTCGAATAAGCGAGTTTCTTCTTGATACTAGTCTGCGTCAACATGATAACTGCGGCAATCGCTGCAGTGAAACCGCCAAAGACGAGTAATAACAAGGATGCAGAGGACGATGCAGATATCAATGGACTGGTTCGAATAACCAGGTAGCCTCCAGCATTCACGATTCCAGCATGCATCAGCGCAGAGACTGGAGTCGGTGTTTCCATCGTTAGCGGCATCCAGCTATGGAATGGTATTTGTGCTGACTTAGTGATTGCTCCTAGCGCCAACAAGAAGCCGGCCAGTTGAACCTCCATGGGAACAGTGGCAGCGTCACTAGAAAGATGACTAAACAGTTGTTCGAAGCTCAGCGTCTGGTAGGTCTTGTAGTAGATGCAGACGGCAGCGAGCAAAGCAACATCACCGATTCGACTGACCATGAACTTCGACCGCGCGGCGCGTTGTGCGGCGGGTCGGTCGGAGTACAGCAAAAGCAATCGATGGATGCCTAGACTAGCCAAGATCCAGCAGAGCAGAAAGACAAGCAGATTCCCTGACAAGACGACAAGCGAAACCGCTCCCAGCGTAACCGCTGTCCAACGGAAGTAGCGTCCCTGCATCTGGTCGCCATCTAGGTAACGAACTGAGAACCTACAAATTACCCAGCCTACTACACTCACCAGCACCAGCATTAACGACGAAAGCTGGTCGTAAAGAAAATAGCCATCGACGATCGACCGAGACGGGCTTGTAGAGCTATGGTTCGACCACACCCCGCTGCTAATGACCTGCGAAGCGAATCCAATAAGAGAAATCAAGGCGTGAAGCAATGCAAAGCCGCCGACCAAGGTTCGCAAACGAGTGCAATGTCGATTGGCCAATCTGTCCGGAAGCAGGAGAAAGATCGTAAGCAATGCACTTGAAAGAACCGCCGCGAAACCGGTATAGACCATAACTGCCTCCTCAAACAACGACCCTGAATGCACGAAATTTAATACACGACATTCAGTTCGTAAATCGGGTTTCGTCAAATTTGCGACGTAAAATTAGAAATAGTCCGCTAGACTCGCGTTTGGCTAGATTCAAACCCCAGAAAGAGGTGCTCGATTACAGATTGATTTCAAACTGTGACGCCAACAGGGGCTGGCTCCATTCCCAATTTTCAAGTCGCGAAATGTGTTTCGCAAGCCTGGACAATGAAGTAGACTTAGCCTAGCTTGCCTTGGAGGGTAAACTCTGGACGATAAACTCTGGACAATAGACTCTAGACGATCAACTCTGGGCACAGCAAACTCCGGCACTACGAGAAGCGTGGTTGAATCATGAAGAAAGCTGCAAAGAATCGCGAAGAGCCGGATGTTGAGAGTCGGGGCTGGACGTTCTTGACCAATCATGCCCACGTGCTCATCACGCTCTTTGGCAACCCCGACCTATCTCTACGCGAGGTTGCCTTGGTGGTGGGCATCACCGAAAGAGCTGTCCAAAGAATTGTTGCTGACCTGGAGGAAGACGGCTTTCTCAAGCGAGAAAAGATTGGTCGACGCAATCATTACGAAGTAGTGAAGAGCAAGGCCCTGAGACACCCGATTGAAGCTCACCGAAAGATCGGCGATCTACTCCAGCTCGTCGTCGACAAAAAACAGTGATTTCGCAAGCTCTCCAGTTATTGCAGTGCTTATTATTGAAGTGGTTAGCATCTGGAAAGAACTGTTGGGCGAAGGCCTGCAACAGAGACGCAGAGTGAAAGTAGGTTGGGGGAGGGATTGCCGAAACAAGCTACAACCAAGGGTACGCGGTAAGGCAGCCCGCTCCGCAGCGCTCCATCATACAATCCCGTGCCCCAACCAGCTTAAGACTGGGCGTTCGTCCAGCGTAAGAATCTTGCTACCTAAGATCCTCACAACATGGATTTAACCACCCAAAGTCCTTGAGCGAAGGTCATCTTATTTCAGTCCTATCGACTGTCAATTATCGCGATGATGACTCCAGAGTTGGCGAACGATCTCATCTTTGGAGCACTTTCTGACAATGCGTTGTTCAAGATAACAGACTGTCCAGCAGCTTGAAAAAGCCTTGCCAATCTTGCTGCGATGTTGGGACGCTTAATCAGCGATCTTCAATCACTGGTCAAGCTGCTTGCGGAAGGATCTTACCGCCCGATAAGTGACGAGTGCCAAGAGGCCAACTCTCCTTCCCTTAGCCGTAGCTTTCACTGCGCTGTAGTGACTCTAGGCACAGATCTCAAAAAAAATTTCACTGCGCGTTCACTACAGCGATTCGAAAGCCCATCGAAATCCAGTTCAACTTACCTCGGTCACCAAGCCCCAGAGTGCTCTCTTGAGTCCGTGTGCCACAGGGCTCAATCTCGCCGACTGGCATGCTAGTTGCATTGGCAAAAGCACTATCCAGGCTGTAGTGAATGCGCAGTGAAGCGTTTTATTTGGTCAAATCAATCGCAAGATCGCTTTGCACTGCGCATTCACTACACATCGCAAACCTTCGACTTTGCTAGCTAACAGCCTTGAGGAAAGAGAAATTCTTAAAATAGTTGCTTCAGCAGGGGTTGATTGCTTCTCCCTAGACGAGTCCGGCGTGTCGCCTGGCTTACCTTCATCGCTGGCACCCTCAAGATGTCGAGCGAATTGCATCGATTTTTGAGAATGAGTAGGGCAATTCCGGCTCCATTGACCCTACAAAACTGGATCTATGGTGGCGAGAAATTTTTTCAGAATTTCGGAAATACTGGTCCTCAAACGACAAAAAAACAAGCGACCAAGAGTCAATCAAGCGGGGAAATCGGCCATCAAACTCGATTACCCATTCTCTGATTTTGAATTTTCTGAGGTTTTCTGCTCCAATGGTCCAAGAAAGTCAGTTTCGGGGCGAAATGAACCCTACTAAAATCCTCGATGAAGCGGCACTCTAAAACTGGAATTAAGATGTTCGGATTGGGAATCGTTGAAATCCTGATTTTGGGCGGTTTGCTTTTCCTCGGTGTCGTTGTTGTTGCTGTATTGGCGGTCAAACCAAAGAAGTAGTGATCGACATGGTATCGCGAAAAGTTCTTCAGCCGCTTTTGATGTTCGGTGTCCTGTTGATTGCGGCCTCAGTTGCGACCAGCGTTCTGAGAAGTCGCCCCGCAATTCGAGTTGGCACCGTTGGCACAGTCGGCTTTGCCAAAGACCTTCGCCCCGTTATCGATTCGTGCAACGCGGACCTGCAAGACTGGGTCGAAAAGGCTAACTTGAACGCCGCTGGTCAGGCGGACAACTTTACCATCGCGCGACGTGTCGCTCTGGGCTTGATCGGTAGTGGTCTGTCTCTAGAAGAGATTCGGGCCATGGAGCTTGTTCCAGAATCTCAACAGATCGAATGGGTCACCAATTATCTGTTGCAAGATCGGCGTTGGGCGGATTACTTTGGAGAGCGATTCGCTCGAGCCATGGTCGGAACGGATGAAGGACCTTTCTTGCTGTTTCGAAGACGACGCTTCAATGCTTGGCTAAGCGATCAGCTTCACGAAGATGTTGGCTACGATTCAATTGTCCGTTCTGTCATTGCCTCAGAAGGTCTTTGGACGGACACTCCCTCGGTCAACTTTATCACCGCCAGCATGTCCGAAGAGAATCAGCAGCGATGCAACGCGATCGTTTTGGCTGGCCGTACTTCGCGGACTTTTTTGGCTCAACGAATCGATTGTCTTCAATGCCACGACGACTTCATCGACCAACATAATTTCGGAACGACTCAAAAGCCCATTCCTGGCCTACAGACTCACTTTCATGAACTGGCGGCCTTTTACGGAACAACAGGTATCAAGGACAATCCGTTCTCGGGAATTCGAGAGGCTGGCGGTAACTACGAAGCCAAACTACTTGGATCGACAGATCCGACAACAATACAACCTGAAGTCCCCTTCAACAAAGAACTACTGCCAGCCGAAGGCAAGCCCAGACAACGCTTGGCAACTTGGTTGACTCATCCCGACAACAAGGCCTTCTCCCGCGCGACAGTGAATCGTGTTTGGGCCTTACTGTTCTCTCGGCCACTTATCGAGCCAGTCGACAGCATTCCTCTGGAAGGCGATATTCCGGCAATTCTCGATACCCTAGCCGACGATTTCTCGAAGCATAAATTCAATATGCGTCGACTGGTTCGACTGATCGTTAGCACCGATGCGTTTCGTCGTGACAGTCGTGCGGACTTTGAAGTTACCAAGGATCACGAAGCATGCTTGGCCGTGTTTCCGATTACACAATTACGCCCCGACCAAGTTGCAGGGTGCATGATTCAGGCGGGCAGAATTTCAACAATCGATTTGGATAGCTCGGTGTTCCTTCGCTTGGCAAGGTACGGCAATACCAACGACTTTTTACGAGACTTTGGGGATCGAGGCGTCGACGAATTTCAGAGTGATGCGATCACGATTACACAACGCCTTGTGCTGATGAACGGTAATCTTGTTACCGATCGAACTCAGCGGAGCATCGTGGCCAGCGCGGCGACTCGAATCGCTCAGTTGGTTTCAGACGACAAAAAGGCTATCGACTCAGTCTTCCTCTGTGTGCTTGGACGCAAACCCAGCTCAATCGAAGCTGAAAAGATGTGCCAACACATCTGCGGCAAATATGGTGATGATCGTGCGAAAGCAATTAGTGACATCTACTGGGCGATGATGAATTCGACCGAGTTTGCTTGGAACCATTAAGAGAGAGAACCATGGACTCAATTGATCGAACGGGCTGTAGTAGCTTGATGCGGATGCGTCGTCGGCAAGCAATTGGCTTCGCCTCGGCATCGTTGGGCGGTTTATGGATGACTCAATTTGCCGAACAACTCGCCCGTGCCTCTGAGGACAAGAGACAGCGACCGAAATCGCTTCTGATCCTGTGGTGCCAAGGCGGACCAAGTCAATTGGATACCTTTGATCCACATTCGGGCACGATCATTGGCGGGGATGTGAAGTCGATTGAATCTTCAGTCAAGGGTGTCGTATTAGCAGACAGTATGCCTGCGACAGCTCAACAGTTGCATCGCGCTTGCCTCGTTCGGTCGATGATCAGTAAAGAAGGCGATCATGAACGAGCGACC
>CAYWNG010000430.1:0-6015 GCA_964458685.1 uncultured Pirellulaceae bacterium | reverse complement strand
CCGTAGATGTAGCGAGAAGCCTAAGATTCCGACCGGACAAGCCGGTGGGATTTGAGTGTGCAGCGACGCTCCGTCGTCGCTCCTTCTGCTTCCTTCTCAATTCAAGAATAT
This sequence comes from uncultured Pirellulaceae bacterium, assembly GCA_964458685.1. Taxonomy (GTDB): domain Bacteria; phylum Planctomycetota; class Planctomycetia; order Pirellulales; family Pirellulaceae; genus Aureliella. The sequence continues at coordinate 5,904 of CAYWNG010000430.1, read as the reverse complement.
AAGAACGACGGCGGAGCGTCGTACCACACTAAGAATGGCGGAGCGTCGTACGAGTGAATAGAAAAACAAAAAATGCTAGTTACCGAAGGCAACTAGCATTTTCTATGGAGGGGTGGGAGACGGGGCTCGAACCCGCGACAACTGGAACCACAATCCAGCGCTCTACCAACTGAGCTACACCCACCGCGTTGATCGAAGTGAATTCTGCCGTGCTTCATAGCAGACCAACGCAACACAAAAGGCCTTTTTCAGCTCGTTTGGCGGTCGGTTCCTCGACAGGCTTACAAATTTAAGCCCCCGAATTGCGTTCGTCAATGGTTCACGATCAAACTCAGAGGTGGGGGAGGTTCGTCGGCAATAGTAATCGCTGCCAAAATCTGCCGGGAAACCTCGTCGATCTGTGTCCCCACACCAGTTCCACCCACAACAGTTCCAGCGCCGTCGTAAAAGAAGCGAATCAGCGGCTGGCCCGCTTCCACTCGATCACCAATTTTCGTTAGCATTTCAAGGCCGACGCGGTGGTCGATCGCATCCATTTGCTGCCTGCGACCGCCGCCCATAGCCACCACGCAATGTCCCAGGTTTTGGCCGTCAAATCGAGCGACGTAGCCCGAACGCGGAGCCAGCACGTCATGTGGAGCGGCCAGCGGCAGACGCTCGGAGAACCGACCGCCCTGAGCCTCGATCATCTTCTGATAGACCTTGAGGGCTCGACCGTCGCGAATCGCCTCGGACAGCTTAGCTCTCGCTTGGCTTGCATCTGCTGCGCGACCGGTGGCGATCAGTAGCGGGAGGCACAGCTCGACAGTCAGCTCGACGACATCGGCTGGTCCGCCGCCTTCCAACACCTCCATCGACTCGTTGACTTCGCAGGCATTGCCGACCATGCGACCCAGAGGTTGATTCATGTCGGTCAGCAAGGAGGATGTGGCGACGCCAACGCGTTGTCCAGTGGTCACGAGGCTGGCCTCGAGCTGCTTGGCTTCGTCGAGCGTTTGCATGAACGCACCCGAGCCCCACTTCACGTCGAGCACTAAGGCATCCAGCGACTCGGCTAACTTCTTGCTCATGATGCTGGCGGTAATCAAAGCCAGCGACGGGACCGTTGAGCTCGCATCGCGCAGTGCATACAGCTTGCGATCTGCCGGAGCAACCGTAGCTGTGGTTCCAGTAATGACGCAGCCTATTTGATTGAGCTGCCGGTTGATCTCGTCGGTTGTGAGATTACAGCGATAACCGGGGTAGGCTTCCAGCTTGTCGAGTGTACCACCGGTGATTCCCAACCCGCGGCCGCTGAGCATGGGGACGTCCAAATCGAAGCATGCCAGCAGTGGAGCCAAAATCAGCGAGGTCTTGTCACCAAGTCCGCCTGTCGAATGTTTGTCGACTCGCGGTCGATCGCTACACCGAGGCAGCTTGTCGCCGCTATCAAGCATGGCTGCGGTCAACGCGGCTGTTTCCGCGGGTGTGATACCTCGACAGAGAACAGCCATGGCCCAAGCCGAAATCTGATAGTCCGGAATTGTGCCATTGGTGATCCCGCGAACGATGAACTGGATCTCCTCTGCGGAGAGCTCAATGCGATCACGAGTCTTGGCAATTATTTGCGTCGCTAACACGGACGTCCTCCTGGTGGAAATTGACTGCCCGTGATTGTAGTCCGATCTGTGTTCTAGGAATACTTCAACAGTAAGGGCTTTCCGACCGCAAAATGGACTTTAGGCTACTGATCTCAAAGTTAATTGAGAGCGATCACTCGCCCACTAGAGCCCAGCTTTGAAGATTGTCCACATCATGAACCCAAAGAGGAGATTTGCCAGGATTGCACCGTAGAACTTGCGCTTCCCCGATTTGGAGAGTTCGGACTCGCAGGCACAGACTTGAAAGATCAGAGCGATTGAGTAGAGGTTAAGGAACGGTAGGATTGTAAAGCCGAACAGCGATGCTCGCCATGCTCGTTGAGCCAACTCGTCTGCTCGCGAGGTCGGGTCATCTTCTGAGGAAACAACCTGTTCAGCTAGATCGGGATGGTTTGCTAAGTCGCTCGGCATGGCCTGTTCAACTTCCGAGCGTTCGTTGCCGCACGACCAGCACGTTTCAAACGACACGTCCAAGACTTCGCGACAAGTCCCGCAGAACCATGTTGCATGACCTTGGGCTGAATTGCCTCGCGTGTTTTGCTTTTCGTAGGAGGCTAAGATCTCCTCGGCTCGCCTTTTGTCGGCTTCCGCAACTAGTAAACGAACTCCACCCAGGGCCGAACCGATATGCGGAAGCATGGCATTGGTATTGGCTCCATCCAACATGGACTCGACGCCCCCAGCGGCCAAGTCAGCTTTGGCAATGTGGGCATCTTGTTCGGTCAAGAACTTGGCAACAACGACAAATCTGGCAGTAGAGATCTGGTGGGTAGACAATTGTTAAAACCTGCTGGTGAAGCTAGTGAATTCAAGCGGACGTTCGGTCAAACTGGGTTAACCTTCTCGGCCCCGCATCGCTTGGTTTCGTCCAGATCATTTTACCGCAACTCTGAGTTTACGTTCATAGCTTTCTGCATTTTCTTGCTGCCATTTTCTTGCAGTCGAGGTTCGTGATAAGATAGAGCCAACCAGCTCAGTAGTGACTATAGAGCCAACCAGCTCAGTAGTGACTGAAGGTAACTTTTCTACAAGCTCGGCGTTTAGTTGTGTTACGCATTTCTTTTAAGCTCGAGTTATGTTGCGAACAATCGCAGTAATATCCGCAACTGCTCTTGCGATGGCTGGTCTGGCTGTCTGGGTGAATCAAGCTTCGATAGTCTACTCTCTACCACTGTCGGCGAAGTTCAGGCTGACAATTCGTTCCCTTAGCAACATCGATGAAGGTAAGCTCACGCTGAGAATCACATACCACTATCCACCTGCTATTGGCACATTTGTCACTGCAGAACAAACGATTGTTCGCCCGGCTGCACAACTTACTTTTTCACATGCGATTGATGCCGAGAGTGGACTACGGTGCGTTTACGATAACAATGATGTAGGGTTCTTGCTGATGTATCACGAGCCGACGGATGATCTCTGGGACTCAACTGGTCGCGCCGGTGGCTGGAACGGAACGGAAGATAGCCTATGGCAAAGTCGTCTGGATGAGATCCGAAAAAAGACACCGGGAATTCCATACTCAGAACTGCCAAGAGGGAGATCAGAATGGCAGAACTAAAAAGAGCGTCGGACAGTTCGCGTTTCGGCCAATCCATATTCTGTGATTTACTCCGAGCACGATTCTTCAATTCGTAAAGTAGCGTCAATTGATTGAGAATCCCTATGAGCCGACGGTATTGTCTTCGTTGCCTGCTAAAAGTCTCGTTGTGAGTAGATTCCGTAAGAACCTTGTTTACGCATCTAAGTTTTTATTTTGGCTTGGCATGATCAAATTTTTCCTCGGCTCAATGATCTCCTTTATGCCTGGCGCAGAGAGCAGTTGGTTCATCATTACTGCGGGATTGGTTAGCGGGGGATTTTTCGTTTCTAGCAAGTACTACCGCATTACCGCGCTTGTCATCGTTGCGATCTGCGTCTTCGGGGCATACTCGGGTTACCACCGTGGGATAGAATATCAGGAACGAGTGAGGCTAAGAGTCATCGACAAACAAAACATGGATTTTTAGTACTACGGAAGGGGAAGCACAGATGCGTGTGGTTTTGACTTCATTCTTGGCAATTATGCTGGTTGGGTGTCAGTCATCCGCGGTATCGACAAATCGATCTCCGAGGCCCTCAATCCTTAACGGCAGAGATGCTGAAGTTCGCGAGCGTCTACTGGCCGAAATTCCAATTGGAACAACACTGACCAAGGCAGAAGAGATTGTGCGGGCAAACGGTCTTCGCTGTAGCCAAGAGATCGACGAAAAAACGAACATGCCGTTTTTGTCTTGTGGGTATTCAGAGAGGGTGGACATGTTGGTAACAATGGTATGGCAAATCAGAATCGATTGTCCCGACGGCTTGGTTTCCGACATACAATGCCACCAAACTGGCGTCGGTCCATAATGGGCCGCCTCACCGCTTCGACCGATTGTCTTCTGGAGTTGCAGCTCAACGTGAACACTGAACCCAAGCAGGAACATACGTCAAATTCACTACGGAGCCTGTTAGGATGCCTCGGGGTAATCGCTATCCTCGGTTGTGGGATTGCTTGGGGTGTCAACTATGTGCGCGAGCGAGCAAGGCTGTCGCACGAACGTTCAATGAAAGAGTTTCGGGAAAGTACTTTCCAGGCGGTCAAGCAAGGCAGATCTGCTGCATACATAATGGACTCGAAGCTCTTGCCGATGTTAGCCGAGGACGCCGATTGTAGGAGTATAGTGACCCGTCTGGACTTCTCTTTAACGACAATTGATCCTTCAGATGCCGTATTTGTCGGGGAGCTTTCCAACGTAACTTCGATGACTTTCTACTGCACTCGCGGTACAGAGGAGCTTTTGACTGCAGCAGAGAAGCTTCCAATTACGGAACTCTATTTTGAAATGGCCGATCTGTCAGACGACTCATTTATGATTCTCAAGCGGTTTCCACATTTGAAGCAAGTTCGAATCGAGCATGTTGTGAAAGACTCGTGGATTGATTCACTGAGATCCGAGATGCCGAATGTGAATATTGAAGCCCCGTATCTGCGATCGCAACAGCTCTAAGCTTGCGATATTCAACGTGGTACAGAAAATCCACAGAGGATAGAGTTGTTGATGCGACTTGAGACGAGCTATACTGGACTTGCCGCCGATTTTCCAATCAACTCTCGTTGCAGTGAACTCTTCTCGACTCTTGCTCCCAGATCGCAATTGGGCTTGAGTGGCTCCTGGTGATTCTTTGATGTACGCAATATCCAAACGAATTCAGTTTGTTTGTCTGGCGATCGTCGTGCTTGCTCCACGATGGCTTCCAGCACAGAATGCAGTTGAGCAAGCGAGCGGCGCAGATAGCACCGTAAAACTTCCGGAAAACGTGGTTCAGTTCTTCAAGGAAAACTGCATTCAATGCCACTCGACCAATTCCAAAGAGTCCGAATTCAAGATCGACCGTAGCTTGCAGCCGCAGTTTGGTGATGCAGCGCTGCGAGCCCGATGGGCTGAGATCGTCAATGTGCTCAACAGCCATGAAATGCCTCCCGAGGATCAGCCTCAACCCAAAGTCCAGCAAGTCACCGAAGTCGTTGATTGGATCACTGCTCAGATTGTCGACGCCGAAAAGCGATTGCGCGAGAATAGCGTGGTGATGCGAAGGCTGAACCGCACCGAATATCAAAACAGCATTCGAGAATTGACGGCCGTAGAAGTTGACGTCGAATCGTTTCCGCAAGATCCACTAGCGAGTGGGTTTGACAATATTGGGTCGGCTTTAACTTTTTCGCCGATGCAGATGGAGCTCTATCTAGAAGCGGCTGGGCGTGTCATGTCTCAAGCGCTGGTCGAAGGTCCTCGTCCGCCGACAGTTCGTTGGCGATTCGAGATCGACTCGGGCGACTCGGACTCCAATCGCGTTAACGTCGACGGCCAACGTCCGATCGTCAATGGCGGACGCAACGAAGTGATCGATGGCTTGAAGCTGGTTCATCACGATTCTTGGGACAAGAAGCTGAACGTCCGCGACTTTGCGATGAAAAATGCCGGGAAGTACATCGTGCGTATTCGAGCCGCTGGACGTATTCCGAAGCGAGAGGAAGTAGTCGAGTCAGCGCGAGCGATTTTGCAGAACCGATTCGAAGATCAGATGAAGCAAAAGCCCGATGGCGAAAAGTGGCACCGTCAACAGATGGAACGCGACTTGGCTCACTTTAGCAAAGATGCGATGTACGATTATGGCCCGGTGCGTATGAAGCTGATTCAAGATCTCGGTGGTCAGCCTCGCACGGTAGCTGAACTGGACG
>CAYWNG010000429.1:0-6019 GCA_964458685.1 uncultured Pirellulaceae bacterium | reverse complement strand
GCCCATCGGGCTGGGTGATGGAACATGATTAGGTCCAGGGCCGTTGGCCCTTTGTCTTTATGGCAAATCGCGTACCCAGCCCTTCAGGCTGGGCTAGGTAAACGGACGGGGCTTCGCCCCTAAATCCAAATAGCGCAACTTCAAAGCGCGTTAGCGAGGGAGTGGAAATTACGATGTTGGACAATTCAGAGAAGTCCCTCGCTCACGCAGCGGGTTGAGAGGTACAGCTTAGACTTCTATCTGAACCGCACCTTCGTCGCGCCTTCGTCGTTCTCCACCGCTTGGCAGCGGTGGCTACGGGCTACGGTGGCTACGGTGGTTATTCGTACTGCAGGGCTGCGGCTAACTTCAGTCTGGCAGCGCGTTCGGCGGGGAACCACGAGGCGATCAGGACGAGCAGCAGGCCAATCACCATCGCGCCGATAAACAGCACTGGCCTAAAGGTAAAGAGCACATCGTGACCTAGGACGATGTTTGAAGTTAGACCTATGGTGTATTGCACAAAGATACCAACAATGACTCCTGGGATAATTCCCAAGATGCCTAGCATCATCGCTTGAGTGCAAATCATGCGGCGAACTTGCGATCGTGTCATCGCAACGACTCGCAGCATCCCAATCTCGCGAGTCTGCTCAAGAATGTTCATGGTCAGCGTGTTGACCAGTCCCATCGCTGCGATGGTGCATCCGAGAGCCAATAACATCCAAAGGCTGGCGACAACACTATTGACCATGCCGTCGATCATGTTCACTAAGTCGGCATAGCTTTGCAAAATCAATCCTTCACTTTGACAAAGCTCCTGCAAGGCTGCTTCTGTTTTCGTGTGAAAACCACTCTTGGCCTTGATAATCAAACCGTCCAGACCATCAATCCCAAGCAGTTCATGCGCCATCGCGCGATCCATGTAAACCGTCAAGCCTCCGCCCATGTAGTCGTTTGCGATTGCGGCGATGGGAACCGAAGCTGGCCCCTCATCTGTTTGAATCGTCAACGTATCGCCGATTTTCAAACTACGACGACGAGCGAGCACGGAGCCGATGACGACTTGGTGATTGGACAAGCCTTGCCACGCTTGAGTTTCGGTGCCATCGCTAAGATCGAAGAACTGCGTGGGCTGCCCCTGGAAATTGCGAACCACCAACAATAAAGGCTCGTCTTGCGACTGAACAGAAGCGAATCGCATGCCTTCGACGTTCTCTACACCTTCCAGCTTGGCAACTCGCTGCTCAATGTCGTCGGGCAAGTCAGCCGCGGTGCCAGCAGCAAAATTGGGAAGGCTAGCGCGAACGAAGTAATCTCCGATAATTGTTCGTGAATACCACGCTTGTACATTGCCGACGTTGTCCAGAACATTGCCTGCCATGCCAATGCTGGTCGCCAGGGCGATGAACAACACTCCAACCGTCATGCTCGTACGGCCAACATGTCTTAGCAGTTGTTTGTAAGCAAGATTCGTGGAAACTCCCAACCATGGTTCCATCCAGTTTGCCAGAATTCTGCAAGCCGGTCCCAGCAGGCGAGGAATCATGAGCACACAGCCCAGCAGGATAAGCACCACGCCGATCACATCCAGCCCGAGTGCAATACCACAATTGGCTAAATAGATCAGCACGCCACCCACAGGTAGCGTCGAAAATGCGATGGGAGTGGTGTATTTCGCCAACGCATGTTCGCCAGTTGGTGGGACGGATCGAATCGCTTCCATGGGTTGAACCGTAGCTGCATTTCGAGCTGGGATTAGCGCACCAAGCAATGAAACGCTAACGCCAACGGTAACGGCGACGGCAAACGGCCACCATTCGATGGAGATGCCTGGAAGCTCAACTCGCAGCAGCGATGCGGTTGCGTTATTTAGCCAGCCAGCGCCGTAAACGCCTAAAATGCAACCCGCAACACAGCCAGCTAGACTGATCCACATCGATTCGCGGAGTATCATCCACTGAATCTGAGCTGGTGTGGCTCCGATGGCACGTAGAATTCCCAACTGCTTTCTTCGTTCACCGACCGCCATTTGAAAAGTGTTGTAGATGATGAACATGGCGATGATGACTGCGAAAGCAATCGCCATGTGCAATCCATTCTGCGGCGCGAACATGGTTTCTTGCGTGAGGCTGTTGCTACTGCGGACTTGCCGTACCGATGCATCGGCGGGAACCGCTTCTCGCAATCGCTCGACTGTCTTTTCTATCTGTTCTTTGTCCTTTACGACGATCTGAATCTGGTCGATGTTGTTCCCGGTCTTAAAGATGCGTTGTGCCATGGGCAGGACTAAATAGACCGCACTGTTCATCGCTACCGAAGCCCCCGCGGACGGCTGCACCAAGCCCACAACCGTGTATTCTTCTAGGCCAGAACGCGTTCGCATCTTGATCGAATCGCCGACTTGAATGAGCAGCGATTTGGCAAAGCTCTTGTCCAAGACGACTTGCTTTAGACTAGCTGGCATCTGTCCTTCGACCAGCTTGTAATCGCGAACGCTTTGGTCAATTCGCGGGTCGATTCCCAATACCTGTGTGTCTGCCTTCCTGCCGTTACTGGTTTGAAGTGAAGCACTTCGCTTCAAGCCTGGCACTGCGGCTGCGACTTCAGGATCGTTAGCGACTTCTTTGAGCGTGGCGTAAGGAAAGCCCGTTCCGCTGGCGATAACTTCGATGTCCGCCTTGCCAGAGATGGTCTTGATGATATCGCGTTGAGCTTGTCGGGTCGTGGCAGTTGCCAGCAGTACAGCTTCGACGGCTCCAACACCAATCGTGATACTTAAGAATGTAAGAAACACTCGCAGTGGTCGCGAGCAGATTTCGCGCCAACTGAATCGCTCCAGCCCCATTAGTCGTTCCTGGAAAGTTGAATAGACGAGTTGCCACCCAGGATCTCGGACGGCTTTCCGTCGGCTTCGATTTCACCGTCGCGAATACAGATCAAACGACTAGCGATGGAAGCAATGTTGGGATCGTGAGTCACCATGACAATTGTTTGGCCCAAGTCTTCGACCAAGGTGAGCATTAAGTCAGAGATTCGTTTCGATTGTCGCGAGTCGAGATTGCCAGTCGGTTCATCCATTAAGAACAACGCTGGACGAATAACCAGCGCGCGAGCAAAAGCGACTCGCTGTTGTTCGCCGCCAGACATTGCCGACGGCAAGTGGTTCAAGCGATGCGACATTTCTACTTGATCGAGCGTATGTTGGGCTCGCTGCTGAGCGACTGCGGCGGAAACGCCATCCAACTGCAAAGGCAGCGCGACGTTTTCTAACGCGGTCAAGTTCGGCAACAGATTGAACGACTGAAACACAAAGCCGATGCGACGTCGCCGCAGTTTGGTTCGCTCGTCTTCGTTAAGCTTAGTAAGGTCAACATCTTCGAGTGTGACCTTTCCCGAAGTTGGTGATTCGATACCACCGAGAATCGTAAGCAGCGTACTTTTTCCTGATCCGCTTGGCCCCATGATGGCAACGAACTCGCCGGCACTGACCTGAGTCGAAATGCCTCGCAGAACCTGCACCTGAGCGTCCGCACTTCCGTAGGACTTGGTGATTTGATGGGCTTCCAAAATCGACATGTGGTCCTCCATGAGCTTTTGGGTTGAGGTCATTCAGTCAGGTTGGTTCGAGATTCGCTGCGACCCCGAAGCCAAACCGAGCCAAGATAGACTGGGTTAGGCTGGGCCAAAAATTTTTCAGGGTGGGCGATAGGGCGACAGAGTTTACCAGAACGATCTGAATCGGTATTGCCCAAATCCTTTACAAAACCGCCTAGACTTCCAGAATCCACCCTTCCCTAGGGGTTCTTTGGACAAGTAGGTTGGCTTTTTCGTTGTTGGTTACTCGCATTTTCTGGCTGTCCCACTCAAGAACAGACTGCGACCGGTAAGCAACATTCCCCAAGTGGTTGGCTTCGGTCAACGGCCCTGCATAACTGAATGGACTGCCCGTGGGTGAACCAGTGCGACAAGCTGCTAACCACTCTTCGTGATGACCGGGCGAAACAGGCAAGAATGGATCGGGGCCTTTGAACTCTTTGAACTTGTCTTCGGGCAGCAAGATATGATTGCCATAGTCGGCCAATAACTTGCCGCGATCGCCTACAAACAACACGCCACTTTTCCATTGTGGAATTTCTGCGGCCAGCCATTGCACCGGTTTGTAGGTGCCTTGATACCAAGTCAACTGGCATGCGGCTCGTTCACCTCGCGCGGGATAATCGTAATGTGCAATCATCGATGCTGGAGCTAACTCGGCATGTGGAGCCGGCCCCTCAGCGCGGACTCGCGTCGGCGCATCAAGATTCAGTGCCCAGAACGGCATGTCGTTCCAGTGACTTCCCAAGTCGCTCATCGTTCCGCTACCAAAGTCCCACCATCGATACCAACGCGGACCAGGGAAGTAGCACTCGTGATACGGACGATAAGGAGCTGGACCAATCCAAAGATCCCAGTCCAGATACTCGGGCGGTTGCATCGATGTGCTAGGACGCTCGGTGATGTGAATGATGTCCTTGTTCGCCTCTGAGTCCTCTTTGCTCTGCAAGCCCCAAGCTCGGTCGACCCATACGTGAACTTCGCTAACACTGCCAATCGACCCGCCTTGGATGTGCTCAACGACTCGGCGAAAGTTAGCTGAAGCGTGAAGCTGCGTTCCCATCTGCGTGGCGACTTTAGCCTTGGCAGCAGCTTGAGTGATCAACCTAGACTCAGCGATATTGTGAGTAAGAGGCTTCTCGCAATAAACGTGCTTGCCTTGCTTCAAGGCTGGCAAAGTTGCAAAAGCGTGCGAATGCTCTGGAGTGCTCACGACGACAGCATCGACATCGTCTGTTTGTTTGTAGAGCTGTCGAAAGTCTTTATAACGTCGCGCCTTAGGATAACGATTCCCCGCTGAATCTAGGCTCTGCGCATTGACATCGCACAGCGCTACCACTTCCACGTCTGCATCTTGAGCGACTGAATTCAGATTCCCACCACCGCGACCGCCAACGCCGATAAATGCGATTCGCAGCTTCGTATTCTTGGAAGCATGAATGGGGCGAGTCGCGAAAGATGGTCCAACAAGGATCGCTGACGAAGCAACTAGAAAATCGCGGCGTTTGATGAGCATGGCGGGGAGCCTTTGGGTTTGAAGGAAGGAGTAAGGAGTAAGGCCTATGGCGGGAAGATTTACTGGAGAGAGTTACCTAAGGGTTACTAGAAAGTTATGAGTGGGTTACCAAGGCAGTTCAAGAGCCTCACAGAGAAATCGCATCAATGGTCGGCAGTCTCGAAAGTAATCTACGATCGTAGCAACGCAATTGGACGATGTGAGTTCGCTCTGCTTGATCGTTGCCATCGCCGCAAAGCTCTTGAACTTGATCTCTTCGATCATCGGATGATCTTTGGCATAGCCGCGCGGAGCTGACTTGAGCGGCTCGCCATCAAACTTGAAATTGGCTACGAACTTCTTATCTTCTCGGACACGTTTCCAGGCCTTGGAGTTGTCGGCAATTGCTTGGCGAATTTTAGCCAACGGTTCTGACGGTGGCATCCATAGCCCAGCCCCCAGAAAACAGTTACCTGGCTCAAGATGGACGTACAAGCCTGGCGCGTGAATGTCCTTGCCTAACTCATGTCGAAAGTGAATACCGACATTCGACTTGAAAGGCGTCTTGTCTTTACTGAAACGTGTATCACGGTAGATCCGCATCAACGAACCGCCAATGCGTTTGGGAACTGCGGTGATGACCGGCGAGACCTTCATGATTGGCTTCTGTATCGCGGCGATGAATTCAAGCGATGGTTGAAGCACGTCCTGCTCGTACCTTTCCTTATTCTCCTGAAACCACTCGCGGCGATTGTTCGCGGCAAGTTCTTCCATAAAGGAGAAGAGCTCTTTCGGGAAAGCTCGAAAGGTCGGTTGCTTACTCATGAGATGCTAAGAATTCTAAGGCGAGTATCACACAATCCAGAAAACCGCAAATGGCAGTTTGGTTCACGAGCCGTTATTGTAGGGTTTAGAGAGCTTCGCAGGGCGTGCGAAACGGTGCATTTC
>CAYWNG010000428.1:0-6039 GCA_964458685.1 uncultured Pirellulaceae bacterium | reverse complement strand
CTCGGCGACTAAGCGCTCCAGTCGTTCCCGTGGATCGGTCGGAGTTGTCGACCAATTGTTGTTATCCTCAAGTTGGATTGATGCCTCAGCGTTGATTTGATCCTTCGAGGATTGACCGTAGAGGATCAGTGACTTTTCAGTCTTGCCGTTTCGCTCAAATTCGATTTCGATCTGGTCACCCACGGAAAGCAGCTTTGCGATTTCAACGAACTCGGCCTTACTTGTCAGTGGTGCGCCGCCGAGCGAAACGATTTTGTCTTTTCGATTGAGACCAGCGGACTGACCATTGCCACTTGCAGTTAGGTTCGTAACCCAAACTGCATCGCCTTCGTCGTTCAATTGAACTCCGAATCGATTGAAGATCTCAGTTTCTGAGACGTTGCTCGAGCCTTCTAAGTTAACAACTCCATCTACGGCAGATGGATTCGTTGCCGTTCCATCTTTAGCAACAAGTAGTCCTGAATTGTTATTGGTAACTGGAGACTGTTGACGCTGCGATTGGGTGTTCAGAGCTTGTGCACTTTGCGATTGTGCATGCGAAGGCTGTGAAACGGGTTGGTGGCCAAAAAACGCTGGCGGTTGTGGTATCGCTAAGTTGTTCGCTTGCGGGATTGGACGGCCTTGATTGGATAAACTGTTTCTTGGAACAGCAGGAGCGTTTGAATTCTGCGGCCTGGAATTCCCTGAAGTTTGTGGCTGGGATTGAGTTGCGGGCCTATTAACTAGGCCAGATCCGACTTTGTTTTGAGGGTTGTTTTGTCGAGTTGCTTGACCATTGATGTTGGCCTGAGCGTTGGTGTTGGCCTGAGCATTGGGGCCAATGTTTCGGTTGGTCGTGTTTGGTGCGCCTCGATTGGGCTGAGTCCTCGCATTGGCTGGGTTGTTCTGCGTCCCAGGTTGCCGAGGCGTTACCGCTTGCCGCGGGTCTACCAGTTGCCGCGGGTCTACAGCGGGCCTACCATCGCGCGTGTTGGATTGTTTCGCTCTTTCATTAGCGGCAGTTTGATCGTCACCGGATCGTCGAAACAACTGCGCTTCAGCAGTGTTACAAACGAGACTAACAGTAAAGACGGATAGCGCAGCGGAACGTAGAAGGGATTGGCTCGGGGTCATGCGAGTTGTTTCTAGCGAAGTTGGTCAAAGAGTTGGCTCTTCGACTTATCGACGAAACAACAAAGAATTCCGATGAATTCACTTGTCTGCGTCGCAATCGCCAGCAACGGTACAATGCTACCTAAATCCAACGGAATAAAGGGGTTCGACCAGAGACAACAGAAAAGTCAATCCAATCGCGATAGCCCGCACGGTCGACTATTTTACTTGATCCAGCGTTGGCGCATCGAGTCTCGCAATTGTTGAATCGAAGGCTTGCTACGATTCCAATCAGCTCGATTGTCTTCCCCAGAGGGAACGACGTTCGATTTGCCTGAAGCATCGGCCTCCATCTTCCTGCCAAGCTCGAAGAGGTACTCGCTCCACGGGCTGTGCAGCAGTCGATCTGCGGCGAAAGGACTTCCTGTGGCTAGTCGTTCTCTCACGACCAGCATTTGACCTCGTAGGAAGTTTCTTTCATCGGGATGCAGCCAGCTCTGAACAACCTCTACATCGTCGACCCAAATTCTACCTGGACCGATCAAGTCAATTGCGACCTGCAACTCCAACAGATCGTCGATGGGGATATCGGTCACATGAAGTTCCGCTGGTCGCCTTCCCCAGTCTACGGAGAGTGATTTTGTAGGATCATTCTGGTTACCGCCATAGATAATGCTCCGCTGATACCTCTGACCATTGGACAAACGACCGATTAATCCCAAGCGAACTTTGGGTTGAGCTTGATCGGCTGCCGAGGCGCGTAGCCAAGCTCGTAGCGTCAATCTTCCAGTTTCGGGAAGAGCGATAGGAGCGCTTTGTATCCAAGCAGTTGCCGGTTCGGAGTTTCGATTTTCCATCAAGACGGAGAAATTGCCGGAACGAGGAAGTTCAGGTGCTGGCTGAATCGTTGTCTGCGGCAAGGTAGATACGCTCCAGCCCGTGGGTTTGGAGTTTGCTGTCCATTGTTCGAATGTACCTCCGACTCCAAACAGTACTTGTTGTTGCCCTGGGTCTGCTGCGTGTGCTAAGTACGATCCCAGTTTTTCAATCTGGCGAATCGTGTTCTCCATGCTGCCTTCTGGAAGTTGGAAACTGGCGGACACTACGTCCAGCGAACTAGCCTCAGTTGAGACTAAACCAATCAAGTCGCAAGGTGGAACTTGTAAGACGATGCGTCTGCCATTGCGCTGAACTCGCGCTGGATCTAGATTCCCCATCGGCTGTACATCGACAGTCGGTCCCTTGGTATCCAATTGGACTAACAACTCCCAAGGCGAGAGATTGATGAGCGCCAGGTACGACTTGCCTTCAAATGTGACCGATCGAATCTTGAGAGTGGATTCATTCTGGAACGCTTTTACTTCTTTCATCGGTACCGGCGGTAACAATGCAAAACTACTGAGAAGTTTCTGAACGTCATCCTCGCAACTCCAAACCGGATGCCAGCCGCCAATGCCCAGTAGCATCGGATCGCTTTTCCAAAGTTGCTCAAGCAAAATGCGTTTCGCTTGAACACCGATTCGTGACGAATCCGGATAAATCCATGCCTCAGTTGCACCCTTCTGTCGATCGGTTTCTACCGACAACTTCAACGCTCGAGGCTGATGAGTGATGAAAATGGCCCCAGATTGTTTCAGCGTGTCCGTCGATTCACTCTCGACTCCCGACATCCGCGACCATTCAGCCCCAGCGAGTAGTTGTTTGGAGTGCCGTACTGTACCTTGAGCAATCGCGATACCTCTCGTTCCGCTCAGCGACTCCAGGTCAATTCCGTAACTTAGCAATAGCTGTTGCGGATTTCTTGTAATTAGATCGGGATCAATAAAGTCGCTCTCGTTAGGCGTTCGGCCGAGCAACTGAACGACGTTTAGGTAGAGCTGAAAATCTGGATTCTCAGCAGTTAGAGCTTGTACAATCTGAGCATACAATTTCGTGAGTTGTTTGGCTCGCCAATGGATGTACCGAAATCGCGCTGGGCCTGAGAACAATTGCAATTTCTGGTGCGGGTCGTTTGCGATGTGAACGCCTGAATCTGCAGAAAACTGCTTGACCAAGTCATCATTATATCCCCACCGATCTCCGGCAAAGAGAAACTGTGAGTTCGTATTAAGTCGAATCGAAAGTCCTGCAAATGATGGATGTTGACTGTAGCGCTGCGCCGTTTCGCGGATGGGCTCAATCAGAGTCTGCTGTACCTTGCGATGCAGTGGATTCAGCCTAGCCACTGCGATTGGTTGATTGTTGGACTCGCGATTGGTGCCCTGGAGAAGATCGCTCTGAGCAATCTCGTCAGCTTTACCCATCGTTGTCGGTATCTGTTGAACCGTTGGTAGTTCTGTTTCCAAAACTAGCTTGTAGCCAGCTCGATCCATATGGAGCAACAACAGTTCGACAAAGTCGTGCATCTCGGGTGAGCGACTATCGGTGAAGAAAGTTGCCTTATCTAATCGATGCAGTTGTGGTGTAGATTTCAAAGGTACGATCGAGTTGCCGCCAGACATACCAGAAAGAACTAGGGTGTCTGCCTTGGCGATCTGCATCTGTTGTACCAACCGCTCGGCAACGGCTTGCCAAGTCTTCCATGTCTCGTACATCCGTCCGTTGACGGGATCTTTCTCGCGTGGTGCCGCAAAGCACTCGACAAGCAATGGTTGATCCAAGTACATGGCGATCTGTCGCCCACGAGGTTGTGTAGAGAGTGGATCTTTGGGCGCGCTCACAAGCTCTGCGGCTTCGACCAGGATCTTTCCAACCAATCCAGACTTCGTGCGGCTTGCGCTCGATATCAGCAGCGAAGTTGAATCGCTTGATGGCCAGAAGATAAAGTCGTGGGTAATCGTGCCGCCTGGCTTACAGTCTTCGTCCTTGATCTCCAGGCATGATTGCGGATCAAGCAAGCTTTCGCTCTCAGTAGCTTGATCTCGCACACTAACGCTAAGACTGGAGGGATGGTCAATGGGAACTTGGATACGCAAACGATGCGGCTTTCCGGCAGCTAAGCCTGAAATAGGCAATGAGAGCCAACTGCTGGGACCGATAACCGAAGTGCGCTGTGCGACCGTTGAGCCCTCGACTAGATAATCGCGTACGCTGAGCTGACCGCCTCGTGCAATCGCGCCATAGTTCGTTACCGATTTGCTCATCGGGATCAATCGATTGATTTGCTCAGTCAAGTCGAGCCCAGGAAAGTTAAGGCTACCAGGAACCTCAAGTGCGCGACTGGCTAACGATCCTGTGAAGGAGGTAAGCCACGAAAGACCTTCGGGCTTAACGGCTGCCGCAGTGTCAACCGCCATGACCGCATGCCAACTCGAAACTGTGGCCAAAGGTTGCGTCTTGTCAAAAGCCATCACATCGACGCTTCGATTGAGCAGCGGTTTAGCTCCCGAAATCGCGCTCATCAAATTGCTTCGAACGATTGTCAAATCAAATCGGTAAGCATTTTCGGTAGCTGGGATACGGATCTCTGGACGTATCTCGGCAAAGTTACCGTTGGCATCAATCCGAATCGGTTGGTCGATTACGTTGGAGCCACTTCGATTCGCCCAAGTTCCAATCAATTGATAATCGCCAGCCGGAAGACCAGTACGATAGCCCGAGATGATTGGCGTCCAAATGGAGTTGCAATCGAAGATCAGGTTACTGTTATTTCGCGTTTCGACTCTCAGCCGATCGTAGCTCTGCCTTTCTATGGCAATCCGACAGCCAGAATCGTCGATCGTTTCCATCCAGCTCTTTTGTTGGAGGTCGAGCAGATTGACGGTGCGTTCGAAGAATTTTTCGCTGATTGCATCTCTCAACTGAATCTTAATGCGCGCAGCGGTGGTGGCGCGAACTGCGATATCCATTCCGCCGAAGGTTGTCGGCGAGCTCTGGAGAAGATTGATCTTGTTGGGCTCTGCTTGTTGAAGCGCGGTCAGTGCGCTCTCTTGCATGCTCAGATTGCGGACTAACTTGATCTGACCTTCGTCGATCGAAAACGATCCTTGGTAGACACGCTGATTGGTGCCACCCCAAACGATGCGAAATTCTTGCGCTAGTTCGCCAGGACCTTCGACCGCGGCAACGAATGAAACCGCAAGACTGAAAGTTAGCGTAATGAAGGCTAGTACTGTTATCGAGCGAAACATGATGCATCCATGCAATACGTTTCGAATTCTGTCACCTACGGGGACGGCACAATGCCACGGACTGATTGACAGAGCAACGGTTAGCAGACTTGTAGCAGATCCACCAATCAATTCCCACATCGATTCTGGCGCAATGCTAGCGGCGTTGATTGAAGAGAACTTTTTCCCTTCTATCGCATTGACCGTCTCAAATCCAACGGCTTGTCGGTAAAGCAGTCTTGTAACTGAAGTGACTTTTCAGGTAATTAAGAAAAGCCTGAACTGCCCTGAGTCGGCGGCTGGATCTTGTCGTCTATTGCCGACCGAGTCGCGAGCAGCAGGCAACGCCCGCGCAGCACAGGATAACTGCGAACCACAACAACCATTCGGAGAGTAGTGGATGATTCAAGCTAAAAGAATAGTTCTCTGCGTAACCGTGCCATTACTATGTTCCGCATCGATTCTTCGAGCCCAAGGGCCTGCCGATCAAGGGATACCAGCATTCTCTGAGAAAAAATTCTCGGATCGAGTCTGGGAAACAGGTGGCCCGCGAACAAATCAAAAGCACAACGGCAAGTTGGTGTTGGCGGTTCAAATCGAAGGCAACGACGCCGTTAGCGAACACAAGATTCTGTCGCATATGCAGACTCGCCAAGATCGTTCGTTTGATGAAAAACAATTACAGTTAGATGTTGCAGAACTCCATCGAACAGATCTTTTCAGCGACATCAAGCCACAATTGGTGGAATACAAAGAGGGTGTGGTCGTCAAGATTAAGGTATCTGAGAGACCAACGGTAACTTCGGTGACTTTTGTTGGGAACACTCGAGTCAACGAG
>CAYWNG010000427.1:0-6073 GCA_964458685.1 uncultured Pirellulaceae bacterium | reverse complement strand
GACGATCGCGGCTCGCGAACTCATGCACCGCAGCAACAAGATGCTCTTTGCCAAAATCAGGCCACAACGTTGGCGTGACCCACAGCTCCGAATAACTGATCTGCCACAACAGATAATTGCTGATTCGCATCTCGCCACTGGTGCGAACGAGAAGGTCGGGATCGGGCAGACCTGCCGTGTCCAAGTGATCGCTCACAAGCTGCTCGTTGATCGCGTTAGACCTTAGCTCGCCTCTGCTAACTTTGTCGGCAATTCGTTGGATCGCGCGGACGATCTCGCGACGACTACCGTAGTTGATCGCTAAGCAAAGTGTCATGCCATCGTTCTTCGAGCAAGCTTCGACGGACAAGTCCATCTCGGCTTGAACCTCAGCCGGAATCCGGTCTCGCTCGCCAATGATACGCAGACGAAGATTGTTCGACACCAACTGCTCGCGTTCGGCGATCAAATACTGCTTCAAAAGAGCCATCAGAAACTCAAGCTCGCTGGCTGGACGCTTCCAATTCTCGCTGCTCAAGCAGTACAGAGTCAAAACCTGAACGCCTAAGTCGCGACAGGCCTCCATCGTCCTTCGCACCGATTCGACGCCGCGCAAATGTCCTTCGCCACGCGGCAAGTTGTGCTGCTTAGCCCATCGACCGTTACCGTCCATGATGACAGCGATATGCTTTGGCCGTCGCTCAAGCGGAACCTGGCATTCGGTCTCTATCGTTTGCGATTGAGGCAATTGAGACTGTGGAGTTTGGGACACTGTGGATGACTTATGAAAAAGCTGACGACGAATTCTTGGCTCTCCGGCCGCGCGAACTGGTCCGAGACTAGAAGCTCATCAATTCTTCCATATTCACGAAGATCGTTTGCTCGCGATCGGGACCAACCGAGACAATTTTAACGGGAATTCCAACCAACTCGCTAACTCGCTTCAAATAGGCCAACGCATTGTCCGGCAAGTCCGACAACTTGCGAGCGCCGGTAACGTCCTTATTCCATCCTGGAAGCGTCTCAAAAATCGGTTTGGCGCGACGCAGCGTGGCAGCATCACTGGGGAATCTATCGACGCGTTTGCCGTCGATCTCGTAAGCGGTGCAGATCTTCAACTCGTCGAAGTGACCCAAGACATCCATCATCATCAGCGCCAGCGAATCGACTCCGCCAAGTCGCACGGTGTAACGCACCGCGACAGCATCAAACCAACCGCAGCGTCGCGGACGTCCGGTTGTCGTTCCATATTCATTGCCGATCTTGCGAATCTTCTCACCCGTTTCGCACAGCAACTCCGTTGGGAATGGTCCGCCGCCGACGCGCGTCGAGTAGGCCTTGGCGACTCCGATGACGCGACGAATCCAACAACTGGCCACTCCCGATCCGCCAGAGATTCCCACGCCGCTGGAATTGCTACTGGTAACAAACGGATAGGTTCCGTGATCGATATCCAGCAGCGATCCTTGTGCGCCTTCCATAAGCAGTCGCTTTCCTGCATCAAGAGCGTCCAGCAGTTCACCTGTGGTGTCGCCGATCAAGCTGCCCAGTTCCGTAGCCCAACTCTTTGCTTGAGCGATGATCTGATCGCTGGACAATTCATTAGCCAAGTCATCAGCGCCCATCCCACGAAGCAACTGTCGCTTGGCCTCAGCAATAGTCTCAAGCCGATCGCCCAGGTCGGGTTGCAGCAAATCGATCGCGCGAACTGCAAAGTTGCGGCCGACCTTATCTCGGTAACATGGGCCGATCCCGCGAAGTGTTGTTCCGATGCTCTCGCCACCTTGTGCAACGACAGCGTTCATCAACTTGTCCTCAGCCAAGTGCCAAGGCATGACCAAGTGAGCTCGCTCGCTGATCATCAAGTTCTTCGTCGGATCGATGCCTCGAGCCTTCAGTCCGTTAAGCTCTTTCAACAGTGTCGTGGGTTCGATGACGACGCCCGGAGTGATGAAATTGCGAACTTGAGAATGGAGTATCCCGCTGGGAACATGGTGCAGTTTGTAGACTTCGCTACCGCTGACGACCGTATGTCCAGCATTGGCACCGCCCTGGTACCGAACCACACAATCGTGTCGAGGAGCCAAAAGGTCGACTAACTTTCCCTTGGCTTCGTCTCCCCACTGGAGGCCTATCACGGATGCTGCTGGCACTGCTAACTCCCCAAAATCGGCTCAGCCCATTGGGCCAAGACCATTACCGATGCATTCAAAAGGTCAGAAGTATCCGCGTGCGCCCTAATTGCGTCAAGTAAAGCGAATTGAGCCAGCATTAACCAAATGTCGAGTTAGCGCACAGGTAGAAGTTAAAATCGTTAGTTTCGCCCATCCTATCAAAGCAAAGAAGGCTGATTTGTCGGCGGTTGGTCCCAATCACTGACCTGGTTAGTGCCTGTTTAAGGGATCTAACTTTCTATTTTGGGTAATTTCCAAGGCTTCAATCGCTATATTTTCACAAAGGTTGAAAGGCCCCTGGATACCTTTCTCCCCGTTCTAAGTAGAAGCTTCTCGAATACACCTCGGTTTGATGATTCGCGATGGTGTCGAAGGAACTGCAGCGAGTCGCGAAATGCGTAAAAAAACAAAGGTTTCCAATTCGAGACATGGCGTTTTTCCTAGTTAGGGGTGTAAACTTACTGTGGACAACGGAAACCCCTAGACAGCCCGAAAGAGTGGCTTCACGATAGGTGCTTTATGGCTTTATTGATTCTTCGAGTGTGTTTCATCTGCGTAACGGCTGGAATTGCGACTTTGGTCCTGCGAATGGACCTGAGCGGCCCATCCTATTTGCCCTACCTTATCATTTTCGGCACCGTTTTGATGTCGTTGGGTGTGATTGCGGTAGACGTCTTCACTCCTCGAAAGCAGATTGAAGTCGTTTCGGCGATCTATTTCGGACTATTGGTCGGCGTTTTGCTGGCCTATATCCTGAGCATCGCTCTGACGCCTCTCCTGCCCTCCGATCAAATTCAGTCGGGGCCGATTCGGCTGATTTTGGGTGCGATTCTCTGCTATGCCTGTACGAGTCTGCTGCTTCAGACCAAAGACGATTTCCGCTTCGTCATTCCTTACGTTGAGTTTGCGCGGGATTTGAAGGGGGCTCGCCCTCTCGTTTTGGATACCAGTGCCATCATCGATGGACGTTTGGCTGACTTGGCCGAAACCAATGTCATCGAAAACCAGCTCGTCATGCCCGGCTTTGTGCTGGCTGAATTGCAGGCCATCGCCGACAGCAACGACCGCTTGCGACGTGCTCGTGGGCGTCGAGGTTTGGACATTGTTAACCGACTGAGAACAGAATCACGAGTCGAATTTCAGCTCTACGACCGCGACCTGCCCGAATTCGAAGGCCAGCCGGTCGATATGAAGTTGGTTTTCTTAGCCAAGCATCTTGAGGGCAAGTTGGTTACCGGCGACTACAACCTCAACAAGGTCGCCAAGGTGCACAACGTTCCCGTAATCAACCTAAACGAGATCGCTGCGGCCCTTCGACCTCAGTTCCTTCCTGGCGAGACTTTCGAAGTCCGCGTCGTGAAGGCTGGCGAAGGTCCCGAGCAAGGAATTGGCTACCTGGATGACGGAACTATGGTCGTCATCGAAGGCGGTCGGCATCGCATAAATGCCACGCTAAATGTAGTAGTTACTAGCACTTTGCAGACTCAAGCTGGTAGAATGTTGTTCGCCAAAGTGGATGATACTTCACCTGTTCGAGCATAACCCAAAGACCTTTGCAACGTTGGCCCGAAGGTCGCACGAACCGCGAAGCACTCAGTAGTAGTAACGCAGCCCCATGTTTTCTCAGACCGTCGAGTACGCGCTTCGTGCAATGGTTCAACTGGCATACGCTGGAGAAGGTGGTAGTTCTACCGATGAACTCGCTCAACTAACTCGGGTACCTCGAGCGTACCTGTCTAAAGTCATACAAGGCTTGCGGGGCGCCGGTTTGCTTCGCTCGCAACGCGGGATCGGTGGAGGCGTCTATCTCAGTCGCTCACCCGAAGAGATCACGATCCTTGACGTCGTTAATGCCGTCGAACCTCTTTTGCGAATTCGCACGTGTCCCTTAGGACTCAAGTCGCACGGCACAAAGCTCTGTCCCTTGCACGCCAAGATTGACAGTGCCCTCGCCGATGTCGAAGATACTTTTGGCAACGCCACTCTCGCCGACATGATCTCCGGGAAAGGCGACAACGTGCTACCCATGTGCGAAGTCAGCGAGATGTTTCAGTAGGTCAATCTTTCGACTTGGAATTTCAGAACGTGTTTAACACTGCATTGAAGCCAGGCAACCGCGCCGCGCTTGTTCTGTATCTTCACAACAAGATGAAAATCAACTTCTCGCCGCATCGATCAATTCTTTGACCGTTTCACAATCCAAGTTGAGACAGACGTTGTTCGCGTACAATCGCTAACTTCTGCTGCCGTTAATTTCGTTCTATTGGACATCTAGCGATTTCCTCGTGTGAAGTCGCTAAACTCTAGCACTAGACTCGTGACACCAGCGGTTGTGCCTGCAACAGGCTAATGATTAACTAAGAACTTTTTCTAGATCCACACTCGACGAAAGAGCTTCCATGATGAATGGATGCGCGAGTGCTTCGGAAGGTGTCATGCGATCCTCAGGGAGAGTACTGGTGATACGA
Source organism: uncultured Pirellulaceae bacterium (assembly GCA_964458685.1). Classification (GTDB taxonomy): domain Bacteria; phylum Planctomycetota; class Planctomycetia; order Pirellulales; family Pirellulaceae; genus Aureliella. The sequence goes on along the minus strand of CAYWNG010000427.1, from coordinate 1,452 downwards.
TTCATAAAATCAACGTACGTTGAGGCGACACCATACTGGCCGGGTATCTGCAGCTTGGGTGTTCCTTCGGGGCGAGGTTTCAGTGTTAGGGCAGGGGAAACGCCTTCTACTTTTCGCTCGATCTTTCCGTCTGGCGCGGGTCTAATAGTCTTTTCTAAGGCATGCTTTGAGGCCTCTAATTGACCAGTCAAAAACGTGCCAGAATGAGGGATCGCTTCTTTCGCGTCAAGACCAGGTAAAAATTGGAACGTCTTCGCTGCACCCCACAATTTCTCCATCATTGGAAATAACATTTTGCCCACCGAAAAAGAATCGTGTTTTGTGGAAGCCGTTACTTTCGAAACAGTGGACTCAGGCGGGAGGTTTTCCGGAATGAAATTACCGTTCATCTCGCTGTCCACCAAGTGCGCAGCACCCATGTCCATCAATATTGGCTGTTTGGTCTTGGCATCCAGCATGATGTTGTCGCCTTTGACATCTAAGTGAGCGACCCCCATGGCTTCACAATGTGCCAAGGCTTGGAGCGTACCCTTGAGTATGTGTTGAATGCCCGCTACGTATTCGGCTTGGGAGATTTTCTCAGACCGCAACTTGCCTTCCAGATTTCCGAAGACTTTGTCAACTCCGGTCCCTTCGACTTGCTTCATCACCAGCATCTGTTCGCCGTTGACATCCTGCAGCCCGTAGCACTTCGCCAAATTTGGATGTTCGCCCAGCCTCGCATAGATTTGCTCTTCGTTAGCAAAAGCTTCTTTGGCCATGTCGCTCATTGCCTGAAGCTTTTTCTTACGTTCGGCAGTCTTTGGGATGCCCTGCTCAGCATAGATTTCGTCTTGCGTTTTGAGCCGTTTACCGACAAGCAGTTCTCCGGTTGGACTACTCAACTTTAGCGCTTGGCCAAACATACCCTTTCCCAACGCCCCGGCCACCTTCAATTCACTCGGGTCGCAACTCAAACTCTCTCTTTGGGCCTTGAGCTCTTTGGCGGGATCTCTCATTGCCATTGCTTGACTGATCAATTTCTGGATTTCGGCAACTTCTTTCTGCAAGTCAGGTAGTTCTGCATTGCCACCGTACTGAGGAAATCCATTGGCCACATTTTTGGATCGATCGGAAAGATCTTCTTTTGCAACACCCATTCCATGGTCCACATACAATTGCAAAGCACGTGGCACTAATGGCATGAGCGATTCAAGGGTTACCATGACTTTGCCGACTTCTCGATAACAGCGCTCGGTCTCGGAATCAATTGTCTTGAGCAATTGGCTAGCGGCTTTAATTGAGGCATGTGAATAATCGCTACTGACGATTGTGTTCGAGCGATCTAGCCACTCGTCACGCGTGGCTGCCGGCACTGCGAACGCACGCGGATCGTCCAGCGCATCGACAATGCGATTATCGAGATCATCTTTCGCGATTCGCAAAAACTCGCCATAGTCTCGATTGAGGAAT
>CAYWNG010000426.1:0-6106 GCA_964458685.1 uncultured Pirellulaceae bacterium | reverse complement strand
CGCCAAATTCTTCGCTTCGAATACCCTGGGTTACGCTTGGCTCGCGGGACTCGCCGCGCTCACCCAGGGCTAGGGATGTGTCGCCACTTCGTGGCTGGGCTACTGGAGTGGATGCTAGGTTGGTAGGGAGATGTTATCGACTTCGAACTTTTGGACCTACCAAGGTTTGGTTGACAGTGATACATCATCATTGCAAGTCGATGCGCAGGAACTTCAATAATGGGAGCCGTCTGAAGGCCAAATATAACTCGAGTGACGAGTGGTAGTGGGAACCGTAGGCGTTAACTGCGCGCGTACAGTTCTGAGAGGGCAAGTGTTGAAACAATGGAACGTGGCTGCAATAATGTGACACCACAAGAGGAAACACATACCAACAGTGAACACAAACCGTGGCTAAATTTCCAAAGTGCACTTTGTGACGGTGTCGCAATCGGACGGAAATCCACCCAACGCAAACTCAAGGGAGAATGTATCGATGACTGAACCTCAATCGCAACTCAATATGCGTTGGTTCATTCCCGCGATGATGATTTGCATGGGCGGATTCCTCTTCGCAAAAGGGCCAGCTAATAGCACTGCTCAACTGGTATTCCGAGTTGGAACGATAGTTGTTGGCCTCGTGCTTCTGCTCGTACTAAATCTTCCCAAATCGAACAGAAATGACGATAGTAATTAGGCGAATTTGGTGTGGTTTGTCGTTCTGCGCTTGGAGCCAGGGGCGAACCGTATACTAGTTTCGCAATCAACGACTACTTCGAAAAAAATGCATGCCACCAAGGATGTTGCGGTCCGAATAGAGACTGTCGAAATGGTTGGACCAGCAAATGGTTGGACCAGCGCCGGAAAAAGTTGCCCTGATGTTTATTGGACGCTAAGCTAACGAATCAATCGTTGGTCGCTTCGGTCATGTAACCACGAAGTCCAAGAAAACCTAGAAGCAAATTGCACCGAAGTTGCGACAATGGTCGCTTGCCTCACAACTGGCTAGCTGAATCCTGCCGTTACCTGACTGAAATATGAACGCAAACCTTGATGAAGCGATTCGACTGTTTCGTCGCGACCAGGAACTGGCATTGGATTACGTTCATGGCAGGCTCGGCATTCCAGTTCCTCGTACGGCTTTCGCTTGGGCCGCAGATGCTCACAAACGAGTTTCTGCTGTGTCCTCAATAGCCATAGCAGATGGCGTTACTCTTTACGTTCATGGGATGGGAATTGAAGTCAAGCATCCTGACTTTCACATCGATTACGACTATGGACCTGCAGGACAGTGTGACTGCTTCGACAAGTGGCGGCTTTCATTGCATCGGCATCTAAGGCTTAAGCTTCCCAATCCCGTTGATGATCCTAGGCCGCTCGAAGACTGGCTCTGCGATGCAGTTAGGCTCAGTGAACTCACTCGTGTTGAGAATAGCTGTTCGATGTTTTACAATCCATCAATTCCTTCCAAATGGTCGCCGAATTCCGAAAGCGTCGGGTAACAGAGGGAGCAGGGTTACCTTGGTCGTTCCCCTGCAATGGTAAAGGTGCGGATGACAGAAGACGAGTGGCATAAGCGCGATAACGCTTACGTGATGATCGCCTATTTTGCGGACTATGCAATGATGTACCCAAGCTTAAGACCTCTGGGACCGCCGCCAGAAGAGTACCGCCCATTTTTGAGCGCGGAACTCTTGCGTCAATTCATCGCATTCAACTTTAAGGATTAGATGATGTAGAGATGGCCGCAGTTGCAATAGTGGACATGGGACGCAAGGGATGCCGCCAGGGATGTTGCGGTTCGAATGGGGACTGTTGAAATGGTTGCACAAGCCCTCACCGCCAAACCCCTTCGCTTCGAATACCCTGGGTTACGCTTGGCTCGCGGGACTCGCCGTACTCACCCAGGGCTAAGGATGTGTCGCCACTTCGTGGCTGGGCGACTGGGTTGGATGATGAGTATGTTGTTGTGGGCTTCGGACTTTCTCTGCGTAGTACCTGCCGCTTAATTGTGAATGGCGGGCGTGAAACATGCGCGACAGTATGAATCAATTTTGTGGCCTTTGTGATTTTTTGTGGCCAGCAAGATTCGGAAAATTGGGATGATCTTGCGCGAGTTTGTGTCGCCCTCCGGGCTTTGGAATCTCGCTTGATTGATTCCGGTGGCTGACGCACACCGGCAAAGATGTGTCGGCCTCCGGGCTACTCGGTTGGAAGGGGCGTGTGATCGACTTCGAGCGTTCTTCCGCATGATACGTCGCGCATCATTGGTTTGGATTGCCGCAATGCAATACACAAACGCATGATTCAATTTTGTGGCTTTTGTGATTCTTCGTGGCCAGCAAGATCTCTACAAAATGCCGCCGAAACAGACACTTCTCGCTGATCGCCGCTAGCGATAGCGATCGCAATGTGAGTCCCGCGAACCATGCGGGCAGGGCGATCAATTCGCCCTCCCCGGAAATCTCGCATTACTCGATTTCCGACCCTCCCGCGAAACGGTTTACACTGCTTGAGAATCCTCAGCGCGCGGGAGGGTCCGGCGATCAGCGAAAAGTGACGTTTTTCGGTCTTTTCGGAATTCCGAAGAGATTTTTGTTTCGATCGGAGTTGTTCGCGGTATACACCGGTGCGAATAACTGGTCGTGCTGCCGTTGGCCAGCGACAAATGGCTGGTCAAAATCACCTAAAACAATTGCCAATTCAATCTCATGCGCTCATTTCAAAAAATCTCGACTGTCGTTGTCGGTACCTCCCTCTTGATGTCGGGCTGTGGTCAACCCGCTGGAAGCGTAGCTATGCCAACTACGCCGGCCAACGTCGCTCCGACTCAAGCGGCCAATGGTTCCGCACCCGCCAATGCGGAATCTCAGTCGTCGAGCAAACCCACAGACCAGACCAGCGATGTTGCGGCTAAGCCGACTGCGGGCGATGTTGCTTTGGGCGACAACGCTCCGGCCAGCAAAGTTAATCCAGCGGCAGAAGTAGCCACCGAAGTCAAAGTTGCTGCTCCAACGACTGCCTGGGAAGCGATCAAAGTCATCGACCTTTTGGCGCTGCCTCGCATCAAAGAGAAACGCATGATGGAGAGCGGCCCGACCTACGTTTACTACTCGGCCGAGGGAACCTTGGCTTCGACAGATGCTTTTTATCAAGCAGAGCTTGGGGCCAAAGGTTGGAAGGAACTGCCCGCCTTTTCGCCAGCTACCGAAAGCTATGCGGACCGAAGTTTCGAGAAGAACGGATTTGTCGTTCGAGTTAGTATTAGTGTTGGAAGCAGCCAGGGCGAACTGGGCGTGATGTTGGCTAGTCTTGGTAATGTCGACGTGCGAAAGCTACCTAAGATGGCAGACGCAGATACCGGAAACATCCCCTCGTCGCCTGTGAACGCGACTCACAAAACTGAGAAGTCCATTCCTGAAGTAGCCGACACGCTAGGCAAAGAGCTACTCAATCAAGGATGGCAACCTTACGCCGACTTTCATGAGACTCCGATCGATGTTCCGCACTATCGATCGCTTCGATTTCGCAAAGAAGCGGTTCGAATCAATTTGGGAATCGTGAGGAATCCGCAAAACCCAGCCGACAAAACTACCGTGTTCTACCACGCCGAGTATGTGACTCCGTTTGATATTCCCACAAGTGATTCAAAGCAGCCGTTGAAGCTTGACATGTTCTCCAGTCGTGCGGCCTTTGAAGCCTCCACATCGCGAGCCGACTTAGTGGAGCTGCTGAAAAAAGACGCTGAGCGTTTTGGCTGGAAGTTAGACAAGACTGAGGAATTTGCCAGCGGCGACATTCACGGTTTGCCGATCGAAACAGCCTCGCAGACCTACTTAGTCGCTCGCTTAGTGGAGTCGGGCGGTAAGTACTCAGCTTGGATCGAAAAGAGCGCGAAGCCTACTGAATCAAAGCCGACCGAGACTGATTCCGTAGCCATGAATGAACCCAAGAGCACATCGGAAACGACTCAGTCTGCAACTCAACCGGCGACTCAGACTGCAACTCAGCCAGCGACTAATCAAGCTTTCAATGATGTCCAGGCTGAAGTGGACGCGGTCATACAGTCCGAGCTTTCCAAGGCGTTGGGTTCGCTCAAAGGAACACCCTCCAAAGGCAATATGAATATCGCCGAGCTCAAGGGTATGGCTGATAAGATTACCAAGTCGCTGGGCAATCTTGACGATCAATCCAAAGAGGACTCAAGCGACGACGCAGAAGAATCGAACAAGTCCAAGGAGAATCCGTTTGATGTCGCCGAAGATAAAGTCGAACTGACTGCGGCGGAGAAAGCGATCACAACTACTGTCTGCAAAATCAAGTACGGAACAAAGAGTATCGAACTTCGCAACGCGGCTTGTTATGTCATCAACGAGTATGATCGTCCAACGAAGTGTATCCTACTTTCTGAAGGAACTCTCAACGTGGATAAGTTGACTCGCAGCCTGCTCAAGGAAGGCGAGCCTGTCCATGTCATGGAAGTCTCGGAAGGGTTCAAAGGTATGATGGATATTCGTGTGTCCGAGTCGTCCACGATGGTCAACGTTAGTTACGATGGTGCATCGATCGCGACCAATAGCAAGATTCAGTCGGACGTGAAGTATCGCGATGGCAAGTTGGTTGGACGCGTGAAAAGCACTGAGCCGATCGAGGTCGGTGGTCAGTTTATGGAGTTCACCGTCGAGATTAACCTGCCCGTGATCAAGCCCGATTGGAGCACTCGCAATTCGACGGAAGCTCAAAAGTTGTATGCCGACTCGAGCAAGGATGTTCTGGTCCCCGAGAATTGCAACAACTACTCCGCGGAAGGTTCCAAGTACAGCAAAAAGGTCGAAGCGAGCATCGAAGCGTCGCTACAACTTGTTGAAGCTTTCTACAACGAACAGTTGGGCAAACAAGGCTGGAAGCTGATCTCTGCCTCGGGTGCCAAGCCAGCTCGCTATGGTCAAAAGGATCAAGAGATGGAGCTTGGCTTGGAGGCTGACGGCAAGTCGACAAAGATCGCAATCTCGCTTCGCAATTCAGCCGCAGCCAAAGCCGATGCGATGATTCCTCCAGCAGGCAAAGCAATGTTGCTTTTGGGGAATATGTCCGAGGCTGATATCCAGATGACCATCGGAGGGAAGACTCACAGCGTCAAGCCGAGTATGGGTAGCGATCCTAAAGATGCGACTCGCGTGATTGTCGAGCCTGGCAAGGTGAAGATCGAAGTTAAGTCTACTGGTTCTGCAAAGACGACTACGATGAACGCTGAGGTTATTGCGGGATCGACCTGGGGAGTTATCTACGACACGGACTTTCAGGATGTGCTGCGGATGTACTAAGGTATTTCGGGCTGATGTATCGCCATAGAAGACTGACGTAACTTCGTGAGGAGCAAGTACAGAAATATTTGGGAATCCAGAAAAATCTGACTTGTTGAAGGTAACTAGTTGTTGAAGTCCGTGCCGTTGCATTGCTGCCACCAAGCGGGCATCGTGTGCGCGTTTGCCCGATATGGCAAGGTCGGTTACGTCAGCAAGCCAATTTGCAAAGATGCCGCGTTCATCCCTAAGTAAAGCAATAGACTTTAGGAACTCGTCAACTGCCAAGCGAGCATCGGATGGAGTAAGTCCGAAACCGTTCTGTGCCGTTGGTCGGGTTGCAACTACCCAATATTCATAAAGCACTTGGGGAACGATGACAGCTTGATCACCACGCTTACGAATATTCTGGACCGCTGCAATGGCATCGGTGTGCGTGGGGTGCGATGCCACTGCAAGCCGAAGCAGGATGTTCGTGTCGAGCAATACCTTCACTCGCCGCGACCCTCATAGATCGATTCGCGGCTATCATCAAAATCAGATGGTACCCTGGCGTGTATCTCGTGTAGACGATTCAGACTGGCTTCAAATTGCTCATTGGAGATCGATGGCTCGCCTGCCAGCCCGAGGTCTGAAACGCGCAAAGTCTGCAAAACGTACGCGGGAATGTCCAGTCCAGCTTGTTCTGCACGTTTCTTGATAATGTCTTCCAGGTCAGCCGGAATGTTGAGAACTAAGTTCATTGGATACCTCCTGCGGCTAAGTCCATTATAGCATTGCTGAGAGTAGTTAGCCAAATGATCGTTTCCGGCAATGAGACGTCC
>CAYWNG010000425.1:0-6108 GCA_964458685.1 uncultured Pirellulaceae bacterium | reverse complement strand
GGCAGTCAAAGTCAATCGTTTCGGCAAATCGAATTCAGCAGATTGCAAAAGTACGCTCAACTGTTCTATATTCCACTGCGCGGGATTTTTGAGCGAAACCGACGCAGTTGCACGATCACCGGCAAGATAAGTCGCTCGATCGGATCGAATCGAGATATCTTGACCAGGCAGCATGTCTTGTTGTGAGATGATCCACTGAACCATCGATTGCCACAGAGTCGGATAGATCTTGTCCTTGCTGGCATGTTCAGGCGCTAAAAACGCCCAACGCCACATACCGGCTCCCTCCACGACGATTGTCTGTCCCGCTCCCATCGGTTGATAAGTCACTACTGGTACGGAAGCGCCGCTCGAACTGGTGCTTTGCATCAAGATTTGCGGTAAGCCAGTCCGAATCTTCGGCTGAGAACCCACGGCTAGAGTTGGTAGTGTCCCGATTGGATCGATGCCTTCACTGAGCAACGGATCAAAGATCGAGGTGTCCAGCGCGTGCTGCGTTACTTCCGCATGGACGCGTGATTCATCGATCGTACTAGCCCACTTCACAGGAAGAATTTCAGCGAGCTTCGCAGCCATCTGGTCACTTGGCGCGCCGCGAGCACACAACAAACATCCGCCGTTCTTCGAAATCCATGAACGCAAGTTGTCGACGGCTGCATCGGTGAGATAGACTCCTGCATCGCGACCAAGAATGACTAAGCGATACTTCTCCAGTAAGCGATCGGACTCGAGCGGTGAAGCGAGTTGCTCTTCAATCTGCCATTGATTCGCGCGGGAATTTGATGCCTCGACTGCTTCTTGACCTTCGGTTTTGCCGTTAGCATTGCCGTCAGTGTTGCTCTCAGTTATCGCGCTTGTAGTGACTCGAATCGGTCGCGGGGCTTGCTCAGCCTTACGAACCAAGAATCGGTTGGAGCTTAGCTTCACGATTGTCGTGAGATTGACGACGGGATCGTTGGCTAGGTTGCGAAGAAGAAACTTGCTATCCCAATACGGTTTGCCTTCAAGCACCAGTACTTCGATCGGTGCGAGCAATTGTTGGACGAGAACCGACGTTTCGTTATCCGCGGAAGTGACTTCGCCTTCCACTTCGCTCGCCGCAATCTGGTAACGTTCTAGCGGTTGAGCGTCCGCTTTAGGATTGACGATGAATCGCACTTCTTGCGTTGGATCGTTCAGGCGGATCGATTGAGTTTGAAGCACTTCACCGTTGTGAAGCAGTTGAACCTGCGTTGTTCGCCCAACCAAGCCGCTGTGTCCAAGAGTGGCTCGAATCGTGATCGGCGTGTCAGGAAAGGACAGCATGCGAGGCGACTTGGCACCCACGGACAAATTCTTCATTCCTAGCGACGAACCCAACGTGACCGTGTAGATTGGAGTCGCAAGTGCGTTGGCTTCGCGAGCCGATTGAAGCAAGCCTTCGGTCGAGCCAACGTTGTGCGCGCCGTCGCTGAGTAGCAATACAGCGTGACCCAGCGGCGATCCAGTGCGTATCGACTGCCGAATCGCCATGGAAAGATCGCTTCGATGCCCTTGAGGCCAACGATCAGATTCATTGGCCGGTTCTTTATTCGACAATTGCAACTTCGGATCGAATGGCTTCATAACGCTACCGAAAGCCATGGGCTTGATGCTAATTTCGCCGCGTTTGGCTTCGACTTGACTTGCCAATTCCACCGCGCGAGTCCATCGAGTTTGCGACTTGCTCTCGTCAATGTCGGGCGTATCCATGCTCATCGTTCCATCAACCAGTACGGTGATCGTTGGAACACCGGGAATTGGCGGAATCGTCTCAACCCAAGTTGGATTGAGCGCGATCAGAAGCGGTCCGATCAAACCCAGCGCCAACATCGCAGTTAGCACGATACGCTTAGTCGAAGTCTGATTCCATTCGAAACGAACGACATACCAGATCATCGCAGCAACTGCGATGGCGGTAAGCGCCCACCAAAGGCTTAAAGGAATTTGAGGTTCAATCGTCCACACGTTCTTTTCCTACATTCGATTCCAGCGCAACAGGACGACTTCTGAAACAAGTCCGAAACAGCAAGCAACGATCAACCACTTCCACAAGTCGTCCTTGGGGCGTTCATCATCGCTGCTGGACGAGAAACCCACGGGCCGCGTTCCGCTCAGTCGCTCCGTCAGTACTTGTTTATCAATCGAGCTTAAGTCGGATTCAATCGCGGGCGCGGCTGTCGTCGCAATCCAGACTGGTACGCCTTCTTCTTCCAATGCATAAATCCCTGGACCAGTCGGCTCGGGCCAATTCCAAACCATCGAAGCTTGATCTGCAAACCATTGCCACTTACCAAACTCGCCATCCTGCGGCGGAATACCATCGACAGTGCGAGCCTTCAGAACAGACTCACCGCTAAGCGTCGGCGGCAACAAACGTACCAGCGGTTCTCCAGGACTAGCAGCTTCGGATTGCGAACGGCCAGCCAAGAGCGATTGCGTCAGCTCGCTAATCACGGGCAAGAACGTCTGCTGAACTGGCCAATTCGATTTGCCTAAATCGGCGTTGACTACGGCGACTTGCCCAGCACCAACACTGGTTAGGTAAAGCAGAGTCGAAGTGTCGCTGAGCTCGGCCAAGACTTCGTCGGCTATGCCGCTGGGGTTGGGCTGTGTCGAAAGACCACCTTGAATGCGTACCGAACGAAGCTGACTAGCGGCGTTGTTACTACCCAGCACTTGAAACGGCCCGGAACGACTTTGCGCTTTGCGGATCGTCAGATCTTTGCGAGCCTGTTGATCGTTGGGCGGCAATAACTGGACAGGTGGCTGGAAGTCCGTTCCAAGCAGTTCAGCCATCTGTGCGATGTTGGTCGCATCCACGAACTCGCTCGCTACATACAATAGGCCGCGACCTCGTTTAAGCTGCGACGAAATCAGTTGCAGAACCTCCTTGCTCAGCGATCCAGGATGATCAACCACGTAAACATCGCAAGCAGGCCAACTGCGAATGGGATCGCGATCCGGGTGGACTCGTTGGACGACGGACTTCGACTTTCCATCCCCGGTTGTTGCCAAGGCCACATCCAGTACCTCTTGCAAGAAGAAGCTGGACGATGGCACTTCTCGCGGACTTTGTCGAGTAATCATAAGCACTTGGACAGGCGGACGAACTCGAACAGCTAATGGTCGTTGGTCATCTTCCACTAACACGTCAAGATTTCCCAACAGGCGGACCCAGCCATGCTTCCATCCCACTTCGTCGAAGACAACGCTATCGGTAAGCGTTCGCGACGTTTGTGGAGCCAACGTGGTCTCTAACGTTCGACTGTACGAACCTAGTGCAATTTCGCAGCGGATCTTAGATTCGATCTCCGAGTAATTCGCGACTTCAATCTCTAGGTTGACCGACTGACCAACGATCGGTTCTGTTGAAGCTCGAGCAGAGACGATCGCGACGTTACTTGTATCGGGCAAGCCAACGCTGTGGAATTGAATTTGAGTACCTTGCGGAATCAAGTCCAACATCAACGTTCCCCAATTAGATCGTTGAAAGTCGCTGATGATCACAAGCTCTTTCAGCTCGCCGGGCTGTTGCTCCAGTAACTTAGCGGCTTCCTCGAGAGCGGCCCGTGTGTCGCATCGTTCGCTGACCGGCTTGGCTTGCTGTACAGCTTTGCGAAGTGCAGCCAAATTCGGAGACATTTGTTGAAAGACCGCACGCGGCTTAGCTCCAGCGAGTACAACTCCCGCGTTCAAGCCTTGAGCCGAATCGAGGAACTGTAGCGTACTCGCAACGGCTGCCGACCAACTTGTCACTCCACCACTGCCAGCCATCATGCTGTGGCTATTGTCGAGCACGATAACGCGCTGCGAATCTCGCGAGGCTTCGGTGGTTACCTTGGGGCGGTCGCTCATTAAAGGCCGAGCCAGCGCCATCGCGAGCAAGGCGATGCAGATTGCGCGTAATAGCAAGACCAACAGGTCTCGCAATCGCGACTTGGCCCGCCGCTGTTGGATAACTTCGTTCAGAAAGCGAATCGTCGAAAGCGAGTAGGCGACCGGTCGCGGCTTAGTCAGAAAATGGACGACGATCGGTGCCGCTACCGATAGTCCGCCAATTCCGATTGCCCACCAATTCAAAAATTCCATGGTAATCCCTATGCGCTACGCATCACTAAGAAGGAACGTAACACATCCAGATAATTCTCCGCGGTACTGATTCGATGATAATCACAGCCTGCGCTCAAAACTCCCGAACGAATGCTGCTCACATGCTGCTCGAATCGTTCGTTGTACAACTTACGCAAATCATGAGCCTGACAATTCACCTCGCCGTCCATCTCCAATCCGACAAAGCGGAAAGCGTTGCCCTCGGGCAAGCGTTCCTCTTGCGGATGAATCAAATGCAGAGTGATGATCTCCCAGCCTCGCGCGCGAAACTTTCGAAAGCTGGCCAGTACTTGTTCAAAGTCGCCCACGAGAAAATCGCTGAGCACTAATAGGACGCCGCGTCGTCCAGCTTGCAGCAGTAGATCGTCCAGCCCTGAAGCCAGTTGTGTTTCGCCGTCAGGAATTAAGGCTTCGATGGAATCATGCAGCAATCCACGTTGTTGCAAGGATGCTGATGCGGGCAAGTATTGTTCGATACCGCGTTTGATGGAACACATGCCTACAGCATCTCGACCAACGATAATCAAGTGCGAAAGGGCCGTAGCAAAGTATTGCATCCACTCGAGCTTGGAACCCGAATAGTCGGGCCGCTGAGCTCGAACGAAAGGACTGAGGACTAACCCCTGTTTACGAAGCGTCGTCTGTTGCGGAGCACCTTGCAGCATCGATCCGCTACAATCCAGGACCATCGTGCAACGTAGATCCGTTTCGTCTTGAAACAGCTTCAAGTAAGTCCGACCGGTTCGCCCCATCGCTTTCCAATCCAACCTGCGAAGATCGTCCCCCGGCGAATACTCGCGGTAATCCACGAACTCACCAGCCCCTCCACGTCGCTTAGCAACGTGCCGACCGGAGTACGACCCTTCGACGCGTCGCGACGTTGTGAATCGCATCTTTTCCAATCCGCCAAGTTTGGACGGCTCAAAAAAGCGGCTTAAATGCTGACCCGCGGCAGGGGGCGATTGAGGCGAATTCATGCGATAACAGTTGGACCTATGGAATGTTAGTTTTTTGCGAAGTGCTTTAGAATCCCAATCGATTCTAAAAAACAGTGCCCCGATTAGGTGACCCAATTAAGTGCGCAAATTATGTTGCCCAGCTTCGATCGGCAATCAATTGATCGACCGCATAACCATCACCGATTGCGCGGTGATTCAAGAGGACTCGATGTCGAAGAATTGGAATGGCAACCGCTTGAACATCGCCAACGATCGGCGCAGTACGACCGTGCAGCAAGGCTCGAGCCTTAGCGGCCAAGACCAAGTTTTGGCTGCCGCGCGGGCCAGCTCCGAAGGCGACATACTTCCGCACCAATTCGCTGGCACCCTCTTGTTCGGGTCGAGTGCCACTACACAGCTTGACTGCGTAATCGACAACCGAATCTGGAACGGGAACAGCTCGTACAATCTTACGCAATTGATAGAAGTCATCTTTAGTCATCGAACTATCGGCCAACGACGGTGGCTCGGCAGTTGTCTTTAACACGATCTCGCGCTCTTGAGCTGGAGACGGATAAGAAACGCGAATCTCCATCATGAAACGATCTAACTGCGCTTCTGGTAGAGGATAGGTTCCTTCTTGTTCGATCGGATTCTGAGTCGCAACGACTAGGAATGGATCTTCTAGTTGGTGAGTTTGCCCACCGATGGTCACGTGGCGTTCGGCCATGGCTTCAAGCAGAGCTGACTGAGTCTTGGGAGCAGCTCGATTGATTTCGTCAGCGAGAACTAAGTTCGCGAAAATCGGACCGGGACGAAACTTCATCATCGTTTCATCGCTAGAACTACTTCTGGCTAGAAGTTCGTATCCCGTGATATCGCTTGGCATTAAGTCAGGCGTGAACTGAATTCGATTGAACTTAAGATTCAGCGACTGGGCGAGTGCTTTAACCATCAACGTTTTTGCCAATCCTGGCGCGCCGACGATCAGAGCATGCGAGCCAGTCAGAGCACAGATCAGCAATTGCTCGATGACTTC
>CAYWNG010000424.1:0-6111 GCA_964458685.1 uncultured Pirellulaceae bacterium | reverse complement strand
TCGCGAACTCGCACGCCAGCCTCTCTCCCGATGCTCGTCAGCTTGCCGAAGCAATCGACAGCTACAAGCTTCAAAATCGACGCCGATTCATTACTTTCGAAGAGATGCTTACGGTCATCCAGTCGTTGGGTTACCGCAAGGGTTAGTCGTCGTCGACAGTCTTAGATCTTCCACCCATAGCGAAGTCAAATTCGCTAATAGCGGGAATGACCATCGCCAGCGTCGCAAAGCTGTAAGCGACTGCGATCACCGAGATGACGGTGAGTTCTTGATTGCGCAAAATAAAGCTGGTGATGGCAAAGAAGGTTAAGAATGGTAGCCCAAACGCGGCTAAGGCAATCGCTGGACTTGGATTGCGATTTCCCATCGCTATAAACAGCCCCGTTCCACCACCGAGAATGATCGCCAGAAACGGCGGCAATTGCCGTGCGAACGAGCCTCGGAAGCTGAGCATGATCATCATGCAGGTGACGATTCCCAAGAACAGAAAGAACAATGTTCCAAGGCTTGTCCCAATGGCCGCGCGGGATTGAGCGTAGATCATGCCGCAGTGAATTCCCAGCATGCACGAGAACAGGTCGACCACGAACAAACCAACGATACTGTAGGCTGCATTCTCACCGGAGATACCACCTTGAAACCATAGGTAGGCGACTAACAAGATGGGCAGCAGCACCATCTCCTTTGTAACGTACAACACGCCCAGCATCTTTCCGATCAAGAATTGCGTGGGAGTAATCTGTGTGGCCAGCAATAGATCCAAGGCTTGGCCATCGCGTTCGTTGGTGATCGAGTTCACCGCCAAAGCATTGATCATCACAAAAGAAACAACAAAAAACGGGGCTAGAATCTTCGCCGCAGTTGGCAAAAGCTCTTCAGACAATCGGCTGCGTTGTAATGCCAATCCGCTGGTCACCGACCAATACAAAGCACCGACGGCAGCAAAAAACAGAGCGATGTAGGCCAGTCGGATCATCAGCAACTTACGACCATAAGCCCACGTCCGAACCTCGCGCCACAAAACTGGATTGTTCCACATCGGCCGGGGTGCGCGAGCCTTCCAACTGGCCGCCTTTTCGCTCAAGTTGCTACGATCCGCCGAATAGTCCTCGTCAGGTTCAACCGCTTGTATGCGAACTTGCTGTGAAGGGTTCCAAACTCGCAATCGCAACACTGCGATGGTGCTAAACAAACAGCCAACAGCCAAACCCAGGTAACAGTGAACCGCTACATTACCACCCAAACCATCCCAAGGCGTCGCTTTGGCAATGGGTTGGCACAACGACATGACAGCTCGAAGCGGGCTGAGAATTTCCGCCCAATGCGGCGCGAGGAAAGAGATCCCACCCGATCCGATGGCCTCGCAAAATGCCAGCCAGCCAGCAATCGCCAACAGAGTGATTGCCAAGGTTTGAAAGGTCTTCTCTCGCCAGAAGGCAACTAAGTTAGCAAGCGCCCCGCACCACATCGTGCTCACTGCGATCAAAGCTGTTGCCAAGAATACCTGGTAAAGACCGACTCCTCCCAGGATCGCAATCAGTAGCAACATGGGTAGAGCCGCAAGGATCAAGCTAAAGTTGTTCAACAGGCTACTAGCCAGCTTTCCCAGTACGACCTGCGAGTTCGACAAGCGAGTAAGCAACAGCAGCACTAACGTTCGGCGGTCTTTTTCCTGGGTCACGTTACTGGCCGACGAAATGGCGGCCAAGAACATCGTTACGACCAACTCCAGAGGCACAACGATTTGAAAAACAAGGACTCCAAAGCGAGCTAGATCGCCTTGATTTCGGACCGATTGAATACCGGCCAGCAATGCCCAAGCGGTGCAGACCAAGCTGAAAAGCACCAGTACAAAGACGACTCGAATCAGATAGAAGCGAACGCGTCTCGGGGCGACAAGCCATTCGCGGGCTAGGATAGGTCCAAACATGCGGCTATGGAATTTTGGGGAATAAAGAGTCAAAAAGCTGTTATCGGTACGCGGCCCCACTGGGCTTAGTTCGCATTAGGCCCCCTAGATTCGGAATCTTAGGGTGCCCCGGATTGCAAAACGGAGAAGGTAGGGTTGTACAGGTTACACCGATTACAGAAGGCTTGCCAGGATTCTGTGGGCTCGACGCGACTATTTTCCCAGCCATAGCAGGCACCACGCTAGTCTGGAGCTAAGGTTATTGGTGAATGGCTGTTTCCCTTGGCTTACTGGTGACAGTATGAATTTCCTTACCAAACTAAAAAGACTTTTCAAGAACGAAGACGGCCCAACAGCGGTGGAGTACGCCGTGATGTTGGCGCTGATCGTCGGCGTTTGCGTTGGTGCGGTTCAAACGTTAGCCGTTGCGACCCGCGACAACTTTGATCGCTCAGCCCAATCGATCGACAGCGCGCTCAATCCGTAACAGGTCACACGTGCAGCCACATTCGGTGCACAACCGCTAACAGGAGAATACCGCTTTGTCACTCAGGCAACGAATCTGGATCGATGGACGAGTCCAAGGAGTTCTGGTAGGACGGATCGTATTCTATTGGCTAGCTACAGTCACATTCTTCGGAGTCGGCATCGCCGTTACTCAGTACTGCGATCACTCCGACTGGACCTTCGCTGAACACACGCGACACTGGATCGGAAAAACTGGTCCTTGGATACCTAGCGCGTTTTTGCTACTGCCGTTGGTGCTCTATGATATTGTGCGTATCAGCCACGCATTCGCTGGTCCAGTCAACAGAGCTCGTCAACAATTGAACAAGCTATTGCAGAATCCAAACTGCACACCTCTCGTTCTCCGCCACGACGACTTCTTGCAGGACCTCACCTCGCCGATCAACAATTTGCAGCACCAAATTCTCTCGCTGCACATGGCTCTGCAAAAACAACGTGAGCTCATTGACCAACTACGCTCGGGCAATACTTCATCGTCGGAAGATGTTGAGACAGATAGCGGCATCCCCAATGTTGCTCAGATTCCTAAAGAGGATTTGGAAACAGCTCAACTGATGGAATCTATGACCGCCGCTTCTTGAGATAGCGAGCCGAGCATTGATCTGAGCTTGTGCTCTAAAGCTGTCAGGATCGGATCTGATTCACCCTTGGCTGGACGCGACTCAGTGACTTCGATTGGTTCTCCAATCTCGATCACCGCGTGAAGCGGGCGATGCACTCGAGCTCGATCCCAAATATCTTCTTCAAGTTGCTCTACCGTTTCCAGCAGTCGAGTATTGGTAACCGGTGATTCCAAGTAGTCGTTTGGATACGAAGCGATTTGCTGCGCTACGTACAAGCGATTCAAGTCGCATCGCAACTCTTGCATCCTCTCCTGCTCTGCCGCGCCGAGTAGTTCTGGCACAATCCGCAATCGCAGCGCTTTGATGCGAGGCAGTATCGCCGAGTCTGTGCATTCGCTGCTCAACCAACGACGCTCGGTTTCCCCCAGCAGCCTTTCGACCAGATGCGCGCGACGGGCCGCGATATCTCCGCTTCCAGTTTGCCCCAAATGCTCGAGTTCTTTCGTGGCAACAAAGGCATCACACAATCGCTTGACTCGATCGACCATCGAGTACTGATGGCAGATAGGGCGGAACCATGCAAAACGGTGCTCCATCTCTTCCACTACGGGAGTAATCGACTTCACCACATCGCCTTGGAACAGATACTTGATCGCGATCGGGTGAATGACCGTGGGCGGCTTACCGAGTTTGGCTCGCCGCTTCGCTGCAGATCGAGCAACAAAAGCCACTCCATCGAGTAGCGGTTGTAGCCGATCGTTGTTTCGAAACACTGTCCCCTCAGGGAATATCACCAACGGACGCTGACCATCCACAATTGCGGATATGGCGGTATCCAAAGCTTGTCGGTCGATTCCCTCGCGGTTGATACTAAATCCGCCAGCCATGCGAATTGCCAAGGCTTGGAGAGGGTGTTGATTAAAGAGATGCCAGCTTGCCATCGCATAGATGTAAATCCCCAGCGGTCGAACGACCCAGCCCATCGCGATAGGATCAGCGTATCGACAATGGTTTGGTGCGAGGATCATTCCTACGCCTTGCCGCAAGGATTCCTTTAGATGGTCGATTCCACGCAGCTCGTAGGACTCGACTCCTTCATACTTCTTGAGGAAGCGATCTACCAACTTCAATCGTTGAAGCAGCCAAGGATAGATGTTCCGACGAAAGGGAGGCTGAAACTTGTACGGCTTCTCGACTATGATCTCCTGCATGCCAACTCCACCGACTTTGTTCTACGTTTTCGTCGCGTTGGAATTGTTCGTGGCATAGCCGCGTGGGTGACTCTGATGCCACTTCCAAGCTGTTTCCACGATGGACTTGATCGAGACATAATGCGGCTTCCATCCAAGCACGCGTTGAGCCAAGCTGCTGTCGGCTACAAGCTCGGCAGGGTCACCTGGCCGTCTAGCCTCATATACAGCCGGAATCTCATGCCCAGTCACTTCGCGACAAGCTTCAATCACCTCCAAGACGCTGTGACCTTTTCCTGTCCCCAAATTCAACTGAAGGTTCATGCTGGGCTCCAGTTGACCTAACGCTCGCAGATGCGCATCAGCAAGGTCGTCGACGTGGATGTAGTCGCGAATACAAGTACCATCAGGCGTTGGATAGTCCTTGCCGAAGACTCCCACTTTGGCTCGTTGGCCAAGAGCAACCTGAAGAACAATCGGAATCAAATGACTTTCGGGATCATGATCTTCGCCGATGCCACCCTCGGGACTGGCGCCTGATGCATTGAAGTATCGCAAGGCCGCAGTTCCGAATCCATAAGCGGCCGCGTAATCGGTCAAAGCATGCTCGATGACAAGTTTGGTGAAGCCGTAGGGATTGATCGGTAGTTGAGCTGTGCTTTCAGCGATTGGAATCTTTTCAGGCTGGCCGTACGTTGCCGTGGTGCTGGAAAAGACGATTCTCCAAACTCCGCTGGCTCGCATGGCCTCAAGTAGCTCTAGCGCGGCGACCACATTGTTTTGGTAGTACATGGCTGGATGAGCCACCGATTCGCCGACCAGTGCAAATGCGGCAAAGTGCATTACGGCTTCGATGCCATGTTGCTGCATGACTTGTTGCAGATGAGCTCGATCATTCAGTTCGCCGACGACCAAGCAACCGGCTGGAACACTTTGAGCGTGCCCACGCGAGAGATTGTCATAGACGACTACATCATGTCCGCAGGCGATCAACTTTCGCACAGTATGCGAACCAACGTAACCAGCTCCACCAATTACCAAAATCTTCATTCAGGGACTCCAGTCGCTTCGCTCTTCCTAAAGGATATCGTGTGGGCGAGGCGTTTATGGACATCGTCGAACGATGCTGGTAAGGCCTCTTTATCCAAGCGTCATAGATCGTACGACAGGAATTTGCGTTTTCCAAGTCGAACCTAAGCCAGTGCGTCTGTAATTCGGTCCGTTTTTTTGCGTTAGTCCAAGCCATTCGTCCTTTTTCTATGGCATTCTCCATAAAAGGACTGAACAGGCTTCAAGCAACGCACCTCGCTGACGATACACAGAATGACCCTTCCTCTCGGGAACACCGACTATGGCCAGTAAGCTCAAAAAACTCCGCGAAAGCGGTGCGGCGTTACCGAAACCCGCCGAACCCGATCAATCGACAAACTGGCAACAGCGCTTTACCGACTACATACGATCGGAATGCCATCTGGCCGAGAATACGGTCATGGCTTACGGGCGAGATCTCCGCCGTTTACAGCAATGGGCAGCCGGTCGACCACTCCCCAAGCTGAAACTTGCCGACCTCAGTGAATACATCGCCGTACTTCAGCAGCAAAAGCTTGCTGCGACCAGTATCTCGCGGATCATCGTCGCCACCCGCGTCTTCTTCAAGTACCTACAGTTGGAAGGCGTGATTCAAGACAATCCCTCCGAACTACTGCACACTCAAACGGTTTGGCAGCGGATACCTAAAGCGATCACACCAGCGGCCGTGGACGTTTTTCTGACCGCTCCCTGTCGTGTGGATACCTATTGGGAGCGAGATCGAGCACTCCTGGAACTGCTTTACGCTACTGGCTGTCGAGTTTCCGAGGTTTCCAATTTGCTACTAGCAAACGTGCACCTCGACGAAGGCTACTGCTTAGTTGAGGGAAAG
>CAYWNG010000423.1:0-6136 GCA_964458685.1 uncultured Pirellulaceae bacterium | reverse complement strand
CGTTCCAAATCGGGCTGAGACTGTTTGCAACTTCGGCATCGCCACCGATCATGATCGAAAGAGCTGCTTCCTTAGCACCCTTATCGCCACCAGAAACAGGGGCATCTAAGGCGTGAACACCCTTTGCTCGGGCTGCCTCGTATATTTCGACGGCCAAGGAGGGCTGACTGGTCGTCATGTCCACCAAGATATTGCCAGGGTTACTCCCAACAAGAGCCCCGTCGGGTCCGAGAAAAACTTCCCGAACATCGCTAGGAAAACCCACAATCGCGAAGGTTATATCGGATTGTTCAGCTACTAAACGCGGCGAAGCCGCCCAACGCGCCCCTCGTTCTAGCAAACTTAGAGCTTTACCCTGCGAGCGATTAAATACCGTTAATTCGAAACCGGCTGATAGGATGTGGCCGCACATACTACTTCCCATGACCCCAGTTCCAATCCATCCGATACGAGTATTAGATGGAAGAATTGTTTTGAGAGTTTGGTTCATAGGAGTTGGCATCGAGTTGGCATCCCCAAGGGAGAATCGGTTACTGAGAATTAGAAAGGTAGCGACCAGCACTGAAGCGAAAGTCTTCGTCAAAAATGGTATCGAACCACGATGCAAGTCGCTAGCCGTTACCTCTAAGCGCTGGAATCAAAGCAGGAAAATCGTTGCCTTTTCGAGGGGGAACCTTCCGTTTTTGAACAGTGATTTATGGAAGACGGAATTAGAAAGTACTACGTGCATAGCAGATGCAATTTCTACACCCAGAGTTTCTTCCTGAAGCCCCTTCATCGTTCTGATCTAGTAGGAAAATCGACCTCTGAACTGGTTGACCACTTCCTAGAATGTTAACGCAATTGCAAACAGGCAACTGTGTTAGAACTGAATACTAATGGTCAGAAAGTGATCACCGAGTTGGTGCTGGGCGACTTTGTTTAACTAATGCACTTAGGACTAATGCCGTTAGGATTCGCAGCAACAATAATTCAGCAACAATGAGGACATGCTATCACCCAAAGGTGCTAAGGGAACTCACCCATTTCAGACCTGGACTGCTTGTTTGGAAATAAAGTTTGCAAGTACTTTGAAATAGAGGTTTCTTATTGAAAAATGCGCATTAAACTCTTGGAGGAAGTGCGTCAATCGGAAACAGCACTAATCTTTAGAAAAGGGTACCAAATGGCAAAGAGAAAAGTAAACAAGTCACTACTCATCCGCGAGTACTTCAAGGCTAATCCAAATGCCGGTCTAACAGAAATCGCTCGAGCGATTACCGAACAAGGTCATACTGTTAGCCCAGCTCACGTGAATCAAGCCTTGGGTAGTCTTCGAGGCAAGAGCAAGAGAGGCCGCGGCCGACCAGCGGGTTCTACCAATAAAGTTGCCGCAACAACTCATAGCAAGTCCATGGACCAATTGTCCTTGGCGGCTGAATTCTGCAAGGCTTGCGGCGGTGTTGATTCTGCTATCAACGCGCTTCAAACACTTAAGTCGATCGCATCCAAGATCTAGTACCTCAGTTTGTACAGCCCCGCTCAGCTGTGCACTTCTTGATGAGATTTGCTGGTAGCAACACTGAGCAAAACTGAATTCTAGAATAGTCATACGCCGTTTGCCAATCTGCTGAAATCAAACAGCCGATTTGCAAGCGGCGTATTGTTTTTAATCTCTGGTTGTTCACCAAACTTCTTAGCCGTCAGTCATTGTATTGGAGCAGATCGAAATGAAGTCCGCAGTTACGGTTAGCTTAGTTGAAGAGGCGCGAGGCGGTCCATTTGTATTTTGGGATAACCTTGAAGTTGCCTTTCAATCAGCCTCGCATCTCGGATTTGATGCAGTCGAGATCTTTGCACCTGGACCAACTGCAATCGACATAGGGCATGTAAAGCAGTTGTGCTCGAAGTACTCGTTGCAAGTTGCCGCATTCGGTACTGGGGCTGGAATGGTCAAACATGGCTTGAGCTTAACGGATGCTGATCCCGCCATTCGACAGAAGGCTCGTGACTTTATTGCAAGTATGATGCTGTTGGGTGCAAGCGTCGGGGCACCTGCAATCATTGGTTCCATGCAAGGCCGATGGTCTGCGAGTGTTAGTCGAGACCAAGCGATGAGCCTTCTAGCTGAGTCGCTTCGCGAGTTGGGGTCACTCGCAGCCGAACACTCATTGCCGCTTCTTTATGAACCGCTCAACCGTTATGAAACAAATCTGGCGAAGACAATCGCGGAAGGTTGCGATCTGCTTCGCGAGGTCCAGTGCGAGCAAGTCAAGCTGCTAGCCGATCTATTCCATATGAACATCGAAGAAGCCGAGCTGAGTCGTTCGATTGTGGCTGCGGGTGATCGAATAGGGCATGTTCATTTTGTCGACTCGAATCGACGAGCTGCTGGAATGGGACACATCAACTTTCCACCAGTGATCCAAGCCCTGCACGAGATCGGTTACAAGGGCTTTTTGTCGGCTGAAGCCTTTGCTCTCCCCGACTCGGAAACTGCTGCCCGAACGACCATCGAAACGCTTCGAAAGCTTGTGCCCTCGTAATCCTTTTGCACAGGCGAGGATCTAGAAAGCAGCGAGCATCCAGCAGCTTGGAATAGCTCGATTGATTCGAGCGATCATTCTGTATGGTTTGCCCAGCATTTTCCTATCGCTCCCAGTTGCCCAAGAGGGGTCGGTCAACTTGACAATTGCCCAAAAAACGTGACACTCTCCCCCAGCCTTTACTATCATCATTTGATTTCCGCAGCCGATATTTTGGCAGAACCAACCACTGCCAACGAGGTTCCA
Source organism: uncultured Pirellulaceae bacterium (assembly GCA_964458685.1). Taxonomy (GTDB): domain Bacteria; phylum Planctomycetota; class Planctomycetia; order Pirellulales; family Pirellulaceae; genus Aureliella. Next base: position 3,365 of record CAYWNG010000423.1, on the reverse strand, counting down.
GATGACTCACAAAATCGTTTACACCTACACTGACGAAGCACCCGCTCTGGCAACTTATTCACTTCTGCCACTTTTTCGAGCGTTCACTCAAGCATCTGGACTTGAACTGGTTGAGAAAGACATCTCGCTAGCGGCAAGAATACTAGCGACCTTTCCTGAGTGCCTCAAAGAAGACCAAAAGGTTGTCGATGCACTCTCCGAGTTGGGCGAGTTGGCCAAGACTCCCGAAGCAAACATCATCAAGCTGCCAAACATCAGTGCATCGATTCCGCAACTCACCGAAGCAATTGCTGAACTTCAGTCACATGGTTTCAACGTCCCGAACTATCCTGCCGAGCCGCAGAATGAATGCGAAGAACAGATCAAAGCCAAGTATGGCAAGGTCCTAGGCAGCGCCGTCAATCCAGTCCTGCGCGAGGGCAATTCGGATCGTCGCGTCGCCGCCCCTGTGAAAGAGTATGCCAAGAAGAATCCGCATTCCATGGGTGCTTGGTCGAATCAATCCAAGACTCACGTCGCCTCAATGACTTCGGGCGATTTCTTTGGCAGCGAACTCTCCTACACTCTGCCTGCGGCTGGCTCAGTCACGATTGAATTAGTAACGACTGACGGAACTCGCAAGCCGCTCCGAGGTAGTTTGACAGTTCAAGCAGGCGAAGTCATCGATGCCAGCGTCATGAGCGTCAAAGCGTTGCGAGAATTCTACGCTCAACAGATCGCTGATGCGAAGCAAAAGGGTGTGCTGTTTTCGCTACACCTCAAGGCGACCATGATGAAGGTTTCGGACCCGATTCTTTTCGGTCACGCTGTAAGTGTTCTACTGTCAGATGTGATTCAAAAACACGCATCAGTGCTCGATTCGATTGACTTCGATCCCAACAATGGTCTAGCTGAACTTTACACCAAGCTCGACACGCTTCCTGCCGCTGTTCGTGAGCCCATCGTTAAGGACATACAAGACTGCTTAGCATCAGGTCCAGAGATCGCGATGGTCGACTCCGACAAGGGTATCACTAACTTGCATGTGCCCAGCGATGTCATCATCGACGCTTCCGTTGCTGCCGCGATTCGCGTTGGTGGCAAGATGTGGGGGCGTGACGGCAAACTTCATGATACGAAGATGGTAGTTCCCGATCGCTGTTACTCTGGCGTCTATCAGGCTGCTGTCGAGTTTTGCATCGCTAACGGAGCTTTCGATCCGCGAACCATGGGCAACGTTGCCAACGTGGGGTTGATGGCTCAGAAGGCCGAAGAGTATGGCTCACACGACAAGACATTCTTGATTCCTGCTGACGGTAAAGTTCTAGTCACCGACAACACTGGAAAGGTGGTCCTCGAGCATCAAGTTCAAAAGGGCGACATTTGGCGGATGTGCCAAACTAAAGACGCCCCCATTCGCGATTGGGTGCGACTGGCGGTTCAACGCGCGCGAGCTCAATCCGTCCCAGCCATCTTCTGGTTGGATTCAAAGCGTGCTCACGATGCTCAATTGATCAGCAAGGTTCAAACCTACCTCAAGGATCACGATACTAACGGCCTTGATATCCAGATTCTGGCACCGATGGAAGCTTGCAAGCTAACCTGCCAGCGGGCTAAGGACGGCAAGGATACGATTTCCGTAACAGGCAACGTATTGCGAGATTACTTGACCGACCTTTTCCCGATTCTTGAGTTGGGTACAAGCGCCAAGATGCTGTCCATCGTTCCACTGCTCGCTGGCGGTGGATTGTACGAGACAGGCGCTGGGGGATCGGCTCCCAAGCACGTCGAGCAATTCTTGGAGGAAGGTCACTTGCGATGGGATTCACTCGGTGAGTTCTTGGCAGTGGGTGTGTCTCTAGGTGATCTCGCGCAGAAGACCGGCGACACGGAGATCCAGGTCCTAGCCGAGACGCTCGATCAAGCGATTGGGCGAATCTTGGACGAGAACAAGTCGCCTCAACGCGATGTCCATCAATTGGATTCTCGTGGCAGTCACTTTTATTTGGCGCTCTACTGGGCAGAGGCTCTGGCTGGTCAGACGAAGAGCCCCAAGTTGCGTGAGCGCTTTAGTGAAGTCGCGGGACTGCTAGCTGGAAATGAAACCCAAATCGTTCAAGAACTAAGTGCGGCTCAAGGCTCCAAAGTCGACATCGGTGGTTACTATCAACCGAACTTCGATAAGGCCTCGGCCGCTCTTCGCCCCAGTCCAACATTCAACGCAATCATGGCCAAGTTGAGTTGATTATGGCGAAACGCATTAGTCAATGACTCTATTGCGTGGAAAAACTTGACGGTTTAGCAACATACACAAACAGGCCAAGATTGCCTGTTTGGTGAAACGTAATCGATTCTTCCCAGCGTAACGGCTTGCCGTACAGCTTCTTAAGCCAACGTTCCAGTTGTAGCAATTATTCGGGCTGAGTCGATCGATTCTGATTGTACGAGTTGTTTCGATGATAACGCCCGAAACGTCGAAATAACAACTCTTCTGAGTGTCAGAGCTCAAATCCGCCATAGGTATGGCAAGTGGCAACATGGTCAACCGGCTTTAGCGTGCCACTGGTCGTTGGCCTTTGTAAACAGAGCTCTGAATCGGAATTGAGAGTGTTGCTGTTCAAGTTTTGCGAAAGCGACGGGATCGCCTTTTATGACCAGAATTAACACCAACGTCAGTTCGTTGATTGCTCAGAATCGCTTGAGTCGTACCAACGACCAATTGCAAGTCTCTTTAACTCGACTTAGCACGGGCCTGCGCATCAACTCAGGCAAGGACGATCCAGCCGGGTTGATCGCCAGTGAAGCGTTGCGAAGCGATATCACCAGCATCAACCGAGCCGTGTCCAATACGCAACGAGCCAAACAGATCATCTCAACCGCCGATAGCGCGTTGGGGCAAGTCAGTACCTTGCTAAACACAATGCGAGGCCTAATTGTAGAAGCGGCCAACGCGGGCGCGGTGAGCGACGATGAGATCGCCGCGAACCAATTGCAGATCGATAGCTCCCTAGAAGCGATCAATCGAATTGCGCAAACCACAACCTTCCAAGGTCGCAAGTTGTTAGACGGATCGCTGGATTTCATCAGCAACATCAGTACTCTAACTCAGGTTACCGACGCGCGAATTGATCAGGCAAATCTTGGAACTACTGGAAGCATGAGTGTCGAAGTGCTGGTCCAAGCTGCAGCTACTCAAGCCGAGTTAACCAACAACGCATTCAGTACGACAAATGCGAATGCAACGATCAATTTTCCAGTTCGTTCTAATGCGATACTTGGTGATATCAATGTTGCGGCCGGCGATGAAACAGCACCGGTAACGATCAACTATCAGCACGATGCAACGTTATCGCCCAACGTTGTACAGGCGGGTTACAATGCTTCCA
>CAYWNG010000422.1:0-6151 GCA_964458685.1 uncultured Pirellulaceae bacterium | reverse complement strand
CTGGCCAGTCGCGCGCCTCGCACGAAGTCACTTCAAGAACGGGTCGACAAGTTGTTGAATTCTGCCGAGTTTCAAAAGGGAACTGGCGATGGTGTTGTGACATTGCAATCAGCAAAAATGGATGGAGTTAAGGATTTCGAGGTTTTGCCTGTGAATCATTTGGATTGGTCTGAGTTGGGCAGTCTCGAAGGCACAAAGATACTTCAAGCAGTTTTGGAGAGGCTTGAGATTACGATGTAGGTTACCAAACGCGGTTAGGCAACTTTCTTCGGAACAGACTTCTAGTTGGCTCTTTTTGGCAATACAATGGTAGATCTTCCGTCAGAGTCCCTTAACCTTGCCCATAAGCTTCATTCACCATGGTTTCCGAAATGGAACTAGTTCGTAATGACGCTGATGTTGGCAATTCCCTGGTGCCCATGCGAATTGGCCTCATCCACACCTCAGACGTCTTGGTGCCTCTATTCGAAGAGCTTTGCAATGAGCTGCTGCCGAATGTTGAAACAGTCAATATATCTGACGATAGTTTGATCAAAGAAACTATGGCGATCGGAAAACTGACCGATGCAATTGCAAATCGGCTACGAGGTCACATTCGAAATGCTCAAAAGGCTGGTGTCGATGCCATCATGGTTACCTGTTCATCGCTGGGGCCTGCGGTTGAAGCGTCTGAAGAACATGCTGAGGTGCCATTGATTCGGGTGGATCGCGCAATGGCAGATGCTGCTGTCGCACTAGCATCACGGATCGGTGTGATTGCCACGGTCGCTACGACGTTGGGACCAACCGTGGAGTTAATCGAGCGGCGTGCTAAGGCTGTAGGAAAGCGAGTTCAGATCTCCACATGCCTGTGCGATGGTGCATTGGAAATGCTACTTGCGGGCCGCATGGACCAGCACGATCAGTTAGTAATGGAAAAATTGGTTGATTTAGTTTCGACAGTCGATGTAGTTGTGCTCGCACAAGCTTCAATGACTAGAATCCTTGATTCACTGCCTGAGGATGCCTGCAAGATACCAATTCTGTCTAGCCCCCGCTTGGCCATTGAGTCGCTGGCAAAGCAGATTCAAAAGTCTGTTTAGCATATTCGAACAATGGACCCGCTTTGATGAATGACGAATCCAATGATTACCCTAAGTCTGGAGCGGGATTGCGTCGAACTCTTTGGTTGATTCCGATGCTCGTCGGTGGACTCCTCGTGGCTATTGGGCTGGCAACTTCGTCGCCGATGCTTCTGCAGTCTGGCGGGATCACCTTAGTTTTTGCTTTCGCGGCTGGGCTTTACATTGACGAGCTGTCTGGTTACCGCTTCACGTTTTGCATTCTGATTGCCAACTTAGTGGCACTGCTTCAACCGCAGTGGTTCATTTCCATTGGCGGATTCAGTCTGGCGAATTCGTGGCTCTTGCTGGTGGTCATTCAACTGATCATGTTTGGAATGGGAACTCAGATGAGTTTTCGCGACTTTGCACATATCGTAAAGATGCCTCATGGTGTGGTAGTCGGGCTTTGCTGCCAGTTCTTAATCATGCCTTTGCTGGGATTTGCTTTAGCCAAGTTGTTTCGGTTTCCAGATGAGATTGGTGCGGGCGTCATCTTGATCGGTAGCTGTTCATGTGGCTTAGCATCCAATGTGCTAACCTTTCTAGCTAAGGGAAACTTGGCTCTTTCCGTTTCGATGACTGCATTGGCAACTGTGATTGCACCTGTCATTACTCCGATGTGGATGAAGATTCTCGCCGGCTCGATGATCTATATTGATCCGGTAAAAATGTCCATGAACATTGTTAAGATGGTTTTGGTGCCGATTCTGGCAGCGTTCGTTCACGATTGGCTAACCAATTACGGCAAGTCGGCAGCGCGCAATGTCTACTTGGCGGCCTCGGCTAGTCTGATATGGCTGGTCTTTTTGGCTTCGGGAGGATGGAGCTGGTTGGAGTTAACGGCAACAGATGGAATCGCGGTGGAGCTTATTGGCCTGCCAGGCTACTTTGCTGTCGCCATACTGTTCGGCTTGATCTACCACTTTATCTCCAAAGGATATCCGAAAATCGAGACATGGATGCCTACGGTCAGTATGGCGGGGATCGTTTACTTTACACTGGTGTCTACCGCGGAAGGCCGCGATCATTTGCTGGAGGTTGGACTATTGCTTTTGTTGGCAGCGTTTCTGCATAACACTTTAGGGTATTTGTTCGGTTATTGGGGAGCTAGGTTGCTTGGGATGAATCGCAAGGATGCGAGAACCATCGCTATCGAAGTAGGCACCCAGAACGGCTCGATGGGAATTGGGATTGCTACAGAAATGAAGAAGCTGGCCACTCTAGGGTTAGCCTCAATCATTTTCGCGCCGTTGATGAACGTGACTGGATCAATCCTTGCGAACTACTGGCGGAAGCGAGAGTTGGACGAGCTAGAATCATGACAGACTATGATGTTCCTTGGAAAGAAGTCTTGGATGCTTACTTGAGTGACTTCTTGGAATTGTGTTTGCCAGAAATTCATGATGGAATCGACTGGAAAAGCCCTGTGGAGAACCATGAGCAGGAACTGCCGCAGTTGTTTCCCAACAGTCAGGCTTCTGGTCGCGTTGCCGATAAGTTGTTTCGAGCCAGATTCAAAGCGAGCAAACAGCCGACATGGTTCATGATTCACACTGAGGTTCAAGTGACTAGGCAAGCGGAACAGGTCAGGAGATTGTTTCGATTTATCGATTGGGTGATGGATTTGCCGTCGCCGCTGGAGCTACAATTTAGGAACGCACTTTTGGAGATTGAATCGGAGAAACACATGCCATACGTAACTTCTATCGAACGACTTGCTAAGAATGAGGGCAAGATCGAGGGCAAAATTCAGCTATTGCAGGATCTCCTTGGATTGCCCGTGATGTCGGATGCTATACTCGAGGCTATGAGCGCAGAACAGTTAGATTCTCTATACACAGATTTGCGCCAGCGCCTGGATTCTAAGTAACTGCCATCTGCATTGACGACTGTATCGGGTTCTATCCTCGCAATCTAATCGGAAGATTGGGCGGGGGGTACTCGTAAGTTGCAGAACACAAAACCGATCAGTTGAGCTATTCCCGCAAGCCACGTTACTGTCGATAGGTTCAAGTACATCGCATGCGTACCATAAAACGATCCGCCTTCGGGTTCGTTGATTTCAAAAGTAGCGCCGTTCATCATGGCGTCCAGTCGCACGCGAATCAGTAATAGACAGACCAATGCAGCGGCACTAAGGATGATTGCAAGAGCAAGGATATGAAGCTGCCATCTTCGCTGATTGGCTAGACGGTATTGTGTCACAACCTCCCAGGTTGCCACAACTAGGAATGCCCCATGCAATGCATTGATCCCATGTGTCACCTTTTGTGTCACAAAGCCAAACTGGGTCGCGTCGGGAAGAATGCTGTTTGCAACTGGAACAACCAAGGCTGCGTAAAAGGTAAAGCCACCGAACCAAAGCGCGAACGTTGTTAACCAAAGCATCTGCCGTAGAGTTTTCATAGATCTAATCGATGCCTCAACGTTGAATCGTATTCCTACACTCCATCAGTGTAACCAATTGGTCTTAACGCATTAGCTCAAATTGCAATAGCTCCGCGCATCCAACCTCGAACAAGCAAGTAGATGACGAGTGTTGATAGTGTAATCAACGCAATGCGTGACAATCCGCTCTTTCGCTTGGCCATCCAAATCATTCCTGCCATCAAGATCAACGTAGGACCGATATCTCCCCATGGAATCAATGCGAATACGAAGCCTCGATCCGAGAATGGCCAGAAAGGTAACACATGCCAATCGCTCAACCCCGCCCCACCGCTGACTACCATATCGCAGGGCAGGTGGACAGCTTGAGCACAAAAAGATGTTGCAAAGAACACGCCGATCATCCAGGCAGGCCCTTGTGAATCTTCAGCCCTTTCACTTGTGCTTGATGATGCCGAGGTTGCAAACTTCAGCATCAACCATCGCGACAGTCGGCCTATCCACCGCCAGTAAGACTCGGCGCATGCTAACACCACGGACGTCAAAGCGATTGCCAAAAAGTTGTGGAAGAGTACCCGATGAAGTTGTTCGAATCGTTGCATATCGATCAGCATCGGCAGACCATCAAGATCTGGCATATTGGATGCAACTGCTGCCAATCCGACCAAAGGCCAACCTGCCCAACGATGACAGCCAGCAGCTATTGCCAAATGAATGCCCACCAGGGTGTGTTCGGGTGTCGTCATTGTGGAATCGTCTCGTGGAAGGGTTCTGACGGCGATGCTCGATCCAATCAATCTTACTCAATTGTCTCGAACGGCTATGCGTACTTTCTACAGGAGTGTTTCTAGCATCTCCATCAATTGCGACGAAGCGTCTTCAAGCTGATCGAGGTAATCTTTCTGTACTTCCACATTCTTCATGAGCTTCGTGGGAAGGAATGAACCGCTGACGCAACTACATTAGGTGGGCGCCCATGACTGGCACCCATGACTGATAACTTTCAGAATGGTCTCTTTGCGGATAAGATTGCACAACTGAAATCTCTTATCCACAGTCGTTTGTTGGGCATACTTGAAAGAAAACAACGTGAGCAAAATCTTCGACGCATCGATCGCTTTGGCAACAATTCTGTTGAGCTGCTTGGTTGCGTCAAACGCTTATGGACAATTAGGCTTTCAGCCGCGGCATGGGGACGAAATCATGGTTTGTGGACATTTCTACAGAATCGGAACGCCCGTGAAGCTATGGATGGATCCACAAGGCTTCGACGCCTATCGCACTCAGCGACTTTTCTCGACTTTTGAGACTCGCAAATGGAAAGATACAGTCGAAGAGATGAAGGCGGGCAAGATCGATTTTGTCTCTAAGCCTCAAGAGCTTAACCCTGATCGCTTTGGTCTTCGCTATGAGAACTCACCAGGCTCGCTGACCTCCGAGCAACTGGAGCAGGTACGTGGTGGCGGCTGGACTCTACCTTTGTTGCAAGAAAAGGTCGATCAGTTTGTCCTGCACTTTGATGCCTGTGGCACAAGCACTCAGTGCTTCTACATCTTGCATGATCGTCGCGGGCTCAGCGTTCACTTCTTGCTGGACGCTGATGGGACGATCTATCAAACATTGGATCTTAAGGAGCGGGCTTGGCATGCGACCAAGAGCAACGATCGTAGCGTCGGAATTGAAATTGCCAGCATCGGTTGCTATTCACCGGCCAATGCAGATAAAACGTTTGTTGAGTGGTACAAGAAGACTCCAGACGGAGAAATCGGCTTGATCTTTCCGTCGTTTGTGCGAGGCAGTGATCGATTCGCTGGAAAAAAGCTCTCTCCACGCCGACCACAACCGATCGAAGGAAAGATCCATGATCGTAGCTATGTTCAGTATGACTTCACGCAAGCTCAGTACGATGCGTTGGTGAAGCTCACTGCCGGGCTTTGTGACATCTTTCCAAAGATCAAGAGCGATGCTCCAAGATCAACCGAAGGAACTGTGCTCAATCGCCTGCTGACGGATGACGAGTGGACTAAGTTTGGCGGCGTCTTGGGCCACTATCACATTCAGCTCAACAAGTCCGACCCTGGTCCGGCGATGGACTGGGAATACTATCTTGCCGAAACCCGAAAGCAGTTGGAGCGAACTCAGTCGCGATAGCAACTTCGCTCGCCTCACGCTCATTCATTGAACCCACGCACGAGTCACAAACGACAACGCTCAGCCCAGCTTAGTGTCCGTGATCATGGTCGTGGCTGTGGTGGTCGTGGCTGTGATGATCATGGGAATGATGGTCGTGGCTGTGATGGTCGGCACCACGCGGGGCGTCGTGGTCAACATGCGTATCGCTTGATTCACCGATCATTACGCGAAGTAAGTTGGCTTGCGTCGGAAAATCCTTGTGACCGGCACCGTATCCGATGCAGCTCAACTTCATGGCGGGTAGTGGACCAAAGTCATCAACTAGACTTGCAAGAATCGCAGCACCTGTGGGTGTAGTCAGTTCAGCTTCGATTTTCGAACTGCGAATGGGAATGCCCTTCAGTAGTTCAGCCGTCGCTGGAGCTGGCACGCTGACCGTTCCATGAGCGATGGTAACGAAGCCTGTGCCGGTTGGCGTTGGGGAAGCAATTAGGCGCTCGATACCAAGTTGGCTTATCACAACTGCC
>CAYWNG010000421.1:0-6163 GCA_964458685.1 uncultured Pirellulaceae bacterium | reverse complement strand
GTGGTTTCAGACACATCGGTTGCCTCGCCCCGTGATCAGCATCGGAAACCTCACCGTGGGCGGCACAGGAAAAACGCCGGTCGTCATGTACGTCGTCGAACAATTGATCGCCCAAGGCAAACTGCCAAGCTTCGACTAAGGCCATGTCACTGCAAAATATCCAACCTAGTGATTCACTATTCGGGTCATCTTGTTGGTTGAGTATCTTGGGGAACTGAAAGATCGCTCCAGGTCGATCGATCGGAAAGGGACCAAACTTGCTTTCGTCGTCAGCCTCTAGCCAATGGACCCAAGCGTCCCACCAGCGAAACCAGGGTAGCGACAGATGAGGCAGCGAAGTGAGATGAGCCGCGCCTGTCCGTTTCCAGCCTAGCCAATAGTCGCCGAGGCACACGGCAATCGGCACCTCTGGAAAATCACTCGCCAATTGTTCTATTTCGATCGCAGGATATTCCCAACGATTCTGCTTGGCAACAATCAATCTGTCCGTCGTCTGGCTGTGTAGTTTTTCGAGTAGGCTTTCCAGAGGTCCAGAAACGATTTTCAGTTGAACATGCGAATTCGCTTGCGGCTGGTACGACTGTATGCGCTGAATCAGCCACTGGTATTCGTTATCATTCGATCCCCACCAGAGAACGTTGAGCTCACGCACTGGAACACTCCGTTAGTCTGAAGAGCGATGCTTGACGTAAACCGTGATCTCTTCGACTTGATCCAACGGTTGACTTCACAAAAACGTCCTTATGCATCCAACTGCGATTCAAAGTGCGCGACTAGGTCGTGGGCAGCTTTGACGCAGTCACAGGATCTCAATTGCGTCAAGAAATCAGTTGCCATCAACAATCGACTGACCTTAGCCAAGACTTGCAGGTGGACGCGATCATCCGTGGAGCAAATGAGAAAGAACACATCCGTCAAAAGGCCATGGTCGTTACCGAATGGCAGAGGATTCGACGACACTCCAAGGGCCAGCAGCGGCTCGGCCAAAATGTTAGGCATCGGGCGACGAGGGTGCAAAAGTGCGACACCGTTATCTAGCGCCGTCGAGTGCAGTTGTTCACGAGCTTGAACGGCTTCGGCCATACGTGCCGCGTCCCAGAGCAATCCAGTGCGTTCAGCAAGGAAACACATGCGGCGAACGACAGAACCTCGCGTGCGAGCCGATAGCGGTATTTCGATTGCATCCGGCTTGAGCAACTGCGTCAGTTCGCCTTTGTCGCTGGTTCGATCGCTCCATCGATCGACATCCTGCTGGACGCGATCCAGTTCGTCGACATTGCTGGCTCCGATCCGCTGTTCCAACCAGTTGTGAACTTCAGCTTCCGAGAATCGCCATTGTCCGCCGATCTTTCTCCCTGGCAATTGTCCACGGTCCGCCAGTTTGCGAACCTGAGCCGGAGTCAAATGCAGGTAGGCGGCGAGATTATTTTCATCCAGGTCTTGAGACGACATTCCGAGGAGCTTTACTTGCTTAGCCGGGTTTACTTACGTACTGGGTTTACTTGCGTACTGGGGCAAACTTGATTCGTTGAACCAAGCGAACGACGTTATCGCCAGACTTGTATCCAGTCACACTGGTGATCGCTTGGATCACGTATTTGTAGTGCAGGTCGTAGTCCAGGTCGATCTCGACTTCAGGGCCTTGGTCTTCACTGCTTGGTCCAGAAGTGTCTCCAACGGTTTCAACAATCTTGGCTCGAAGCGATGCAAAGTCAGTCCCAAAGCTCAGGCTGTCGTTGAGTGAGATATTTTGAAGGTTGCCATTGCCGTCCGACTTGAGTCGAAGCTTCATCGGCAAGTCCATGCTATCGGAAAGCGCACCGCTGCCGGGCGTAGGCATCTTGATACTAAAGTCACCCTCTTGAGCGCTAACTTTAAAAGTCATGACGAAAAAGGCAAGCAGTAGAAAGACGATGTCGATCAAGGCTGTCATGGACAGCTCGGCCTTTTCATTGCCACCATGTTGTCTTAGTTTCAATTGATCTTCTCCTTGGCCCTTAAGGCAAACCTCTCAAAGCCAATATCTTGAAAACGTTTAATGATCTCTTGGACCTTGCCGCCGGGAATTGTTTCGTGGCCTCGCAACACAATATACGCATCCGCGGGAGTCTTACCGGAAATCTGCAAGAGCGAAAGCTCGGGTGACAGATGGCTTCGTAGGGCTTCAAGATTGACGATGTTGCCGCCAATTTCGACGGTGTCCGCATTGGTAATGTGAACAACTACTTGAAACTCTTCTGGGATCTCCGCCGGCTTAGCCAATTCGCTAGCAGGAAGCGTAACCCGATCGTTCTGCTCGCTTTGCGAGAAGTTGATCAGCAGCATGAAGAAGGCAATAAGGTTGAACGTCATGTCGATCATGGGCGTTAGATCGACTTCGGACGGCGCCTGTTTTCCACGCGTGGATATTTTCACTTGCAGTGCCTCTCGGTGAGCCTATCGCTTCAGAAACTTTTCCAAGATCTCTTCGCTTTGAATACCGATTTGCAGGGTCAATCGCTGTACGCGATTCTTCAAAACGTTGCAAATCGAGATTGCAGGAATCGCGATAATCAGTCCCGCCAATGTTGTTACAAGGGCCAGCGAGATGTTGTTCGCTAGGTCAGCCGCATTGGGAGTCGATCCAGAAATAGCGATGGTTCTAAACGCAGCCACCATCCCGTCCACCGTCCCTAGAAGACCAACCATCGGGCTGATGTTTCCAATCAAGGCGATGTATCCAAGGCTGTGCTCCATCTTCATCACTTCCTCTTCACCGACCTCTTGCATAGCTTCAATGGCTGCAGGGTGGCCTCGATCCAGTCGAGAAAGTCCGGCGGAGACAATCTGTCCCAAGAACGACTCGTCTGTCCTCAATAGTTCGACAGCCGCTTGAGGATTCCCCTCGGCAAAATGCTGTTCGACCCCTTCGATCAAATCGGGCGGACAAACGTTATCGCGGCGAACCGCGATGATGTTCATCACGATTAGAGTTACCAGAGCGATCGACAGCAGTAAGAATGCAATCGAGTACAGCAACCCCAGAGCTTGGAAAAGCCAAACAAGCATGTTCGACTCACCGGCGCTTTCTTTCTTGGAGTCGGCGGCGGGAGCGGCACCAGGGGCGGGGGCATTATTGGCTTGAGCATTGCCGCCAGCCGCTGGAGCGTTGGCCGGATTGTTCCCGCCAAGAATGTTGTCCATGTTGTCTTGGGATGATCCTACATTGGTCGCTGAGAATATCACCACCAATGCCAGTAACACTGCTTGAAGCCTCGTTGGGCTCAGGAAGTTGATCATGAAAGTTCGCTCCACGGACTGAAATGAGAGTTCTTGTTTTGAAAAGTTTGTTACTTCTTGTTCTTCCAAGGACTGGACGCGTACTGCTTCGACAGTCGCTCGCCAGCCTGAGCTGCTTTGGCAGGTTCGCCCACCGTTACCAACAATTTCTTGAGATGGAAAAGTGCTTCGGCATGCGATTCGGGGTCGGTGAAGAATAGCAAGTCGGTCTGCAAATAACTATAGGCCGCTCGTTGCGGTTGGTTCAGCTTCTGGTAACAATCGCCTCGAGCGTTATTGATCTTAGCGAACAAGGGCAAATCGGTGTTGTCCTCACGATCGGCCATAGCGTTTAATTCATCCAAAGCTGCTTGTGAATTTCCCAATTCATTTTCGCATCGCAGATCGAGAACCGCCGCGAACAGCTTTAGACGCCCCATCTCGGGACTGGATGCAGTTGCAGAAAGCAGGCTCTTGAGCTTTGCTTTAGCTTCTTCTGTTTGGCCTTGCATGAAGAGAACCAGCCCCGTGTAGTAGATCGACGAGGCCTTTTGCAAGGCGTCTGGAGATTGCTCCAACTGTTCAAAGAACTTTTTAGCGTTGTCGTAGTTTGCAATGGCCAGAGCCAATCGCCCCAAAAGCTCTTTGACCTCAAAGCGATGATGTCCATTGGGATTGGCCTTATCGATGCTCACCAAGCCTTTGATGGCGGCCAATTGATCGCCACTTCCCAACAGGCTTTGACTGCCTTCGCAGTACCACTGATAGAAATCAAAATCTTGTTGAACTCGACCTTCTAGCGATCCTCGTTGAATGCCGCGCAGTTCTTCCAACGCCTGTTGATACTTTCCTTCAATCGCCAGGTCGCGAGCTCGATCCAGTTGGATGGGTTCTTTATCAAAAGTGATCTTGCGGACCTCTTTGAGTTGGTAGGTCTGCTCCTTGCCGCGAACATCGATGGTCACTTTGGCCGGAGTGAGCTCAGTGATTGTCCCCTGCGCTGTTGTGCCCTGGCGGACATAAACACGATCCTGCGCAACACTCGCTCCAGATACAACCACGAGCATAGCCAAGCACGATACCGCTCGGCGCAATGTAGCATGACAACTAGTCGTGGTTGTGCATTTGCGAGCGGGGCGCATCATGTCGCTTAACGCGGGTAGCGAATCCCAAGAACTGGTTCGTGATAGCTGCTTTAGATCATGAATCATTCAATTAACCTCAAACTTCAGCAATCTCATGCGATCCGCCTGATCAGCGAATCTATTTGCCTAACTCTTTTTGAATCTGCTTTAGCAAAGCATCATATCGCTTGATATCTTCAGGGCCACCGAGATTGGGATACAACCCCCGAGTCTCCGAAATCGACTTCTCGGCCGCAGTCAATTCCTTAGTTCGCTCTTTGGCGTTCGTCATGCTCATACCAAACATCATTCGACAGTAAGCAAGTTGATAGCGGGCTTCGAAGAACTGTTCGGCGAAGACATCCATCTTGCCGTTGGCGACTTGACTGATCTTGCCCCAGCCCCAAAAGACATTTCGCTGCGTCTTGGGGTGTGGTCGAGCACCGACGATGGCTGCCTTGTAATAACTAGCGTTAGACTGGGCCGATTTCTGCAAGACTCGAGCCACGGACATTTGCAGCTCAAGAAAGGCATCGTTTTCGTCAAGAATCTCAGCATACATCTTGATGGCACCGGTGTAATCCTTCATCCCTTCGGCGGCTCTAGCATATTGGCTGCGGACAAGATTAAGGCTGTTGGCTGGAATGTATCCAGACTGCTTAGCGTTGGTATCGATCAACTGTTGCAGAATGTCTTTGGCTTTGGCAAACGCTTTCTCCGAGGTGGGCGTCGCGTTTCCTTGATCTTCAGTCCCCTCAGCAAGTGCGAGCAATGTACCGGCACCCCACATCTTGGTGCTAATGACGTCGGACTTGGCCGCCACTTCGACAACCACCATGAGCACTTCTGCAAGTTGAGAACGTTTTTTAGTCGAATCCAACTGAGCCAATTTTTCTTTTAGGTCGCTTGCCATAGCTGAAAAGATGGCCAGCATCCGCTTGCGGTCGTCGTCGGACTTTTCGCCCACCTCCTGTAGCTTCGCGATGTAACCCAAGATCGTCTTAGTCGCGGAATCCGAGTCTACCTTGTCTTCGACGACCTGTTGCACCACAACTTGCATAGCAGTGCGATACGCTTCCATCGCTGATGTAGGACTGACTTGGTCTAGCTTGGAATCCAGCCACTTCATCGGAGCTTTATCGCCCTCAAGCATCAGCTTGACGGCCGCGTCTGTCTGATTCTGAGCGAGTCGTATCTGCGCTAAAGCACGGGCTGATCCAAGAGCTAGCGGAGCATCTTCGACGCTGAGGTTGTCGTTGGCCAACTGCAACCATTTCGCCGCTCTATCGCGCACAGCGATCATCGCGGCTTCGTCTGTCGACTTTTCAGCGAGCATCTTGCGATACTGGTCGTAAAGCGCACCGCCCAGATCGAAATAGTACTTTCCAACGCCTGGACTTGAGCTTGGAAGGATGCCGAGATTCTTTTCAGCTCGATCCCAGTCCTTGGCATTGATTGCCAGTTGAGCCAACGCACCACTGGCGGCTACGGCTTCTGTCGATTGAGGCCAAGTTGCTACTAGGAACTCTGCGTAAGGAGCCAGTTCGGCCATCACCGACAACGGTTCGACGTCTTTGCGATTAAGCAGATCTCGAAATCCTTGCAGGACGATTGATCCAGCACTTAAGCCCTGCGGTGTGCCCGGCGAGGTTCGGCTGAGGAATTCACCCACGACGATCGCTTCTCGAGTATCGCCGAGCTTTAGCAGCAAGTATGCCATGCGAAATCGAGCGGCGAATAACTGTGTTCGATCGTCTTTCTTGTTGTCGTACTTTAGCAGT
>CAYWNG010000420.1:0-6205 GCA_964458685.1 uncultured Pirellulaceae bacterium | reverse complement strand
ACCTGAATGGCCTAAGAATCTGACGCCCCAACAGCAAGTCTTGTATAGCAGCCCCGAGTTTATCTCGGCGGTTTTGCGATCCACTCAAGACGATCAACCCTGGAAAGCTCTTCGTGATTCCTTTGCGAAAAATGATTTCATCACTTCACAGTTGAACGCAATTCACGAATCGTTTGTCTTCACCTCGCGAGCTTGTGTTATCGACTGGCGATCAGCGTGGGGAAGATTTCAGACGACAACGCAACAGAATCCCTCAAGAAACTTGTTGAACTGGTCTAAGCTTGATTTGTTGACCAAGTCTCTGTTCAACATACCCGAGGTAACTGGTACTTGCTGCCTGATCGCCGGCGAACGCAATCTTGGTCTTCAGTCGTGGCGGAATGCGATCGAATCCAAGTCTGCATCGGCGGCGGGACTGTCATCGTTGATAGGTCAGTTGCTTCGGGAAGATGAAGTCCTTAAAGTGCTTCCTTCCAATCCAATCGCCGTGGCCGGTTTTGCTCGCGCAATCGCAAGTTCGCGCCCGGAAACAACCAACGAACTGCTAAAATCCCTCGACCTGCCAAGCCTAGTCAGCCTGTCCCAAACCTCCTCGGATTGGGAACTAGCTGCATGGGTTGCGTCCCAGACCGGAAACGTTGAGCTGCAGAAGCAAGCGCTCTCGCAGATTGCTATCCTTAAGCCGTTTGACGTTAGCGTGAGGATTCAAATGGCCAGGATCTACGAGAGCGAAGGCAATCTACAAGAAGCCATTCGGCAAGTCGAGCAAGCCGCTCGTCGGACTAATTTGCCAGCAGAAGCCAAAAAGTACCTTCAGGATCTTCGCAAGGCCGAATCTGGGTCGTTATCCCCCCCGCTGTAAGGTTAGGTTTTAACGGTCCGTTAGACTTTGCGGCTTGGGTGACAACTTAGTTTGGACATTCTCATCCTTAAGTAGTCCACAAAAAAACCTGTCTCCTATATTATTAAGACTCAATAGGTTTCGACCCAAGACAGTCACAAGATTTCCTCCCCGTCGAAAAGAGAATTCAATGGAATCGATGCCATCGCGAACCTCACCGTCAGAATCATTTATGGGCGATTCGCCGATGAATTCGCAACAAAGCTTTGACCTAGTCAAGGTTTTGTGGCGATGGAAATGGCTACCTATTTTGGGTGCCATCATCGGTTCTGGCGTTGGCTACATGTATTTCACCAAGCTGCCTCAGCAGTACCAATCAGCGGCATTGATTCAGGTCGTTTCGCCAATCCCGGTAATGACCCGAAACGAACAAGCCTACGATGGTAGCAAAGTTGGAAGCTGGAGCAGCAGTAGCGACGAATCCCGAGCGATTCGAAGTCGGACAGTGCTGGGCTTAGCCGTCAAAGCTGGTAACCTGGAGAAGCACTTTCCAGGGTTAACTGCAGAAGACATCGTTTGGAAGCTTGCCGGTGGAGGTGGTGTCGATGTTCAACCTGCGGACAAGTCTGCTTCTGCGACTCAACAGTTGATCATTAGCTACACATGCACCAACCCAGAAATTTCACGCTATGTGGTAGACGCTGTTGTTGAAGGGTACGAGACCTTTCTGGCTCAGGAATACGAAACGGTTGATACCGAGGTCCTGAATTATTTCGCAACGCAAAAGAAGGAACTGGACAAACGTTACGACGAAGCTCAAGCGAAACTAGAACAGCTAAAGAAGGATTTTCCCAACGTTCTTTGGAAAGTCGACGAACCTAACGATCCATATTCGACCAACTACGAACGCCGCTTCATGGAAGCGGAACGCTTGAAGGAGCAAGCTACTGCTCTTCGCAATTCAATCACTACCGTTGAAGACGCACGCAAGAAAGGTCGTAATCCCGAAGACCTTTTGATGTTCCTTCATGATGGGTCGGATACATTCTGGCGGCAAATGCTAGGAGATTCTGGTGGAATCAAGGAAGCAGAACTCGAGTCCGAACGTTTGAAGCGAACTCAGTTGCTGGAGCTCAAGGCGCTAGAATCGCAATTGCAGAAGACACAAGGCCCTAACCACCCCTCGCTATTGCAAGTGCAAGCAAAGATCGAGGTGGTCAACAGCTTGATCAAGACAGCCGAGGAGTATGAAGCTAAGAACAGGGAAAAGGAACAGTCACAGCGAGCCGCATTGGCGAAGCAAGAGATTTCGCGTGGCCCAGAGTATCTGCTTCAAGTCACCGTCAACTCCTTGATGGAGAAGTATCGCTCCACAGTCAAGATGGAAGAAGAGATTCGAAAGCTTGCTGAAGAAGACTTGAAGAAGTCACACGAGTTTCAAGCTGTCGTTAGCGAGTACCATTTCATCGCTGAACGCTTGGCAAGTGCCAAGGAGATGTCCAAGGGAATTACTGTAAAGCTTGACTCCCTCGAGCTAGCTCCGAAGAACATGAACCAGCGCGAGTTGCGGGAATTGAATCCAGCCAGC
This sequence comes from uncultured Pirellulaceae bacterium, assembly GCA_964458685.1. GTDB lineage: Bacteria > Planctomycetota > Planctomycetia > Pirellulales > Pirellulaceae > Aureliella. The sequence continues at coordinate 3,776 of CAYWNG010000420.1, read as the reverse complement.
CCTGGATATGCGTATGGCCCATTTCCGTCGAAGTATCTCCTGGGTGGAGCGGCGGTCGGCGTCTTGATTATGAGCTGCTTGGCCGTACTCATGGACTTGGCCGACCGATCCTACCGAAGTCCCGAAGAAATCGTCTCGGACCTCGGACTTCCAGTTCTGGGACACATCCCTGCTATGGATCCTAAGAAGCTGAAGAAGTCGATGGAAAACATCGATCCGACTGTTGTGACCTTGCACCACGGTCGCGGTCGAGTGGCTGAATCGTATCGATCGATTCGTACCGCCTTGTTCTTTAGCAATCGCGGGGCTGATCTGAAAGTTGTTCAAGTCACCAGCCCAGTTCCGGGCGATGGTAAGTCAACATTGTCTGCGAACCTAGCCGTTGCATTGGCTCAATCCGGTCGAAAAGTACTGCTGATCGACGCTGACTTCCGACGTCCAAGAATTGAAAAGATCTTCGGCCTCGACAAAGAGGTTGGGATGGTTCAGTTGGTTGCTGGAAAGGCGGAAATGGACGAAGCTCTTTGCAAGAGTCCAGTTCCAAACCTTACGATTCTTCCTGGTGGAAAGCGTCCAAGCAATCCAGCCGAATTGCTCAGCAGTGCTCGCTTCGCTCAACTGATCGAATTGCTGCGTGAGAAGTTTGACCTGATCATTATCGATACGCCACCAGTACTTGCAGTTTCAGACCCATCGGTCGTTGCCTCATGCGTGGATGGTGTTGTTGTTACGATGCGACTACGCCGAAACATCAAGCCATTGGCAACACGTACACTCAACACTTTGGAAGCAGTTGACGCGCCGCTTATCGGTATCGTTGTCAACGGCGTGAGTGCTGAAGCCGCGTACGGTGGTTACGGATACAACTACGGTTACAACGACTACCGATACTCATACCGCTACTCCGAAAACAACTACAGTTACGGCAAGTACCGCGAGTACAGCGCCGGGTATGTAGATGACGAAAACTCGAATACCGAGTCGGACAATGCCAATTCTGCAACGTGAGACAGATCTCTTTCCGGAAGATCTGCTGGACAGTGAAAAGGCACTTACAACTCCTTGGTGGGCCATGTACACAATGGCTCGCCAAGAGAAAAAGTTGATGAGGAATCTGCTGGATTTGCAGATTCCGTTTTACGCTCCAGTCATCACGCGTCGCTTTCGGTCACCTAATGGCCGTAACAGAGAGACCTTTCAGCCGCTTTTCTCCAACTACGTTTTTGTTTGTGGAGACGAGCAGCAGAGGTATCAAAGCGTCTGCACTGGAACCGTCAGCCGCTGCATTGAAGTCGCTCAACCTGAGGAACTGGTCACCGACCTCCGTCAAATCAAGAACTTGATTGTCCAAGACGCTCCGCTTTCGCCAGAAAGTCGTTTGCAGCCTGGCCAGAAGGTCAGAATTCGCAACGGCTCATTTGCGGGATACGAAGGCGTCATCATTCGTCGCGAGCAAGAAGTACGACTGCAAGTCGTGGTTCGCTTTATGAATCAAGGCGTATCGGTGGTTCTGGATGATTGCCAGATGGACGCAATCTAATCAAGCCGCAGGGACTTTTTGCTGACGCGACATCCGCGGTACGCTTTGTCGGATTATCATGAGATGATCTCTATTTGACACCTCGGCTCTAGGCATGTGTCAAACTTCAATATGCTTCAAGAGGGCACCTGTCTGAATGCTACCTTTTAAGAAGATCTTTGTTGCTGGCCATCGCGGCATGGTCGGCGCCGCCGTAGTACGAGCGTTGAAGTTCAGTACCGATGCACTAGTCATTACCCGCACCCGTCAAGAACTTAATCTGGAAGATGTCGCCGCGGTTCGACGGTTTATGCTTGCCGAGCGTCCGGACGCAATCGTCTATGCTGCTGCCAAAGTCGGTGGGATTCACGCCAACAAGACCTACCCGGTTCAGTTCCTAGCCGAAAACCTGCAAGCACAATTAGCGACGATCAACGCGGCTTATGAAGCGGGCGTGGAGCGATTTTTGTTCTTGGGCAGTACTTGCATTTACCCGCGCATGTCCAAACAACCCATTACCGAGGACCAACTGCTCACCAGCCCGCTCGAAGCGACGAACGAAGCTTACGCCTTAGCCAAGATTTGCGGTCTGAAGCTCTGTCAGTACTATCGGGCTCAGTATGGAGCACTGTTTCACTCTGCGATGCCGACCAATCTTTATGGACAGGGAGACAATTACCACCCCGAGAATAGTCACGTCCTGCCAGCGCTAATCCGCCGATTTCACGAAGCGAAAGTTGATAATCTTCCCTCGGTGACAATCTGGGGAACTGGTAGTCCCATGCGAGAATTCCTCCACGTCGATGACTTAGCAAGTGCCTTGGTGCACTTACTATCGATCGCAAATCCTCCGGATTGGGTTAACGTAGGAAGCGGCGTAGATTTGAGCATCCTTTCGTTAGCTCAGTTAATCGCCAAGGCCATCGGCTTCCAAGGCGAAATTCTCACCGATCCATCCAAGCCTGATGGAACACCCAAAAAGCTTACTGATATCTCATTGCTACGATCCTTAGGATGGACCCCCAAAATTAGCCTCGAAGAGGGCATTCGCAATACTTATGACGACTTCTTAAAGCTCATCGATTCAGGGCTCATGCGAGCAGTCTAGTACTTACGCTCGAGCAAATACCATTGCTCGCAGATTAGTTCGTTACGTTCTCGATCGCTGCTGATCGATCGCGTTTGGATATTGGGCGAAATGATTTAACACTATGCAAGACAACATTGAAAAGGCAATGGCCCGTTTAGGTGCGAGACCTTTGAGCGGTCGCTCAGATCCAACGGATGCCCGATTAAATCAGCTCGAAGCGGTGCTTGGTGTTCAACTACCTGAATCCTATCGCAAGTTACTCACCAGATATGGAAGGTACAGTGTTGTCGCTGGATTTGATTGCGAAACGCTTTCAGGAGCATACATCGAATTCCTGTATGGGTTTCCAGAATCTGACAAAGATGATTCTGTGTCCACCGTACATTTTGATGAACTCATGTTAGCTCCCACCGCAATTACAATTGGCTGTGATCTATTCGGCAACCAGATTGTTATGTTCTTGGACGATGCGCTGCGAGGTAGAATCTACATCCATCTGCATGACGGAGGAGTTGATTTTTTGGATGATCCAGACTGGCAAGCATCTGGGTTGTCATGGAAGGATTTGGCGATGTACGATTATTCAAAAAACAAACCTGATGCGTTTCAGAACCTGCATTTTATTGCGGACAGCTTCGATGACTTTCTGAAGATGTTGCGAAGGATTGAACGCGACTGACTGGCATACTGCAGTTTGATTTCGTTGCAAGAACTGTAGGTGGAGTGGATCGCTTGCCATCACGAGTGCTTGAATGATTCCCATCGAATAGGATGGCTTGTCAATGATCATTTACGGATTCGACTCTATCTCGCCGATGCTTGAACAGGATGGTTACCAGTTCAAGATGCTCCTGAACGAAATAGGCGTTGTGTTGTTTCCATGTACGACGGAGCATCGCGATGCAGCTCATCCAGGAATTCACTATGCTGATGACTACAAAGGCAATGCTCTTGCGGCAATGATCAAACCAGGACGCATTGAGATTCGATATCACAAGCAGTTTAGTGACCAGCGTGTGAAACAACTGGTGGCTCGAATGCTGGTACTGCCAGAACTTGATTTCGCGCGTGAATTCTTGGTTACATACCAGGCCCGCACGTTGACGCTTGACTCCGTTTGATTGATGCTCAGAGTGGTTTTCAAGGAGGTCGGGTCAAGATTGCGTT
>CAYWNG010000419.1:0-6231 GCA_964458685.1 uncultured Pirellulaceae bacterium | reverse complement strand
TAGACTTGATGAATTCTCACTATCCGCCATAGACGAATCCCAGGTAGAGTTCCATTCTGAGGAAACGTAACTTCCGTATTCCATTTCACGGATCTCCACGCCGTGATGCAAGCCTGCTCTTTCGAAGCTCAACTCTATTGCACCACTTCTAGCAAACTGCATCAGCTTGCGGCAGACAATCTAGGCGATTTGGGATGTGCGTGTATAGTTACAGACATTCCTAAAGCCTAAATCTTGTACGATTTTCACGATGACCGATAGCACCCCCACACGCAAGAATCAGATTTCTGCCATTGATCTTTTTGAGACGCCTTTAACCTGGCTAGAGATCAGCAGCCGATTTCCCGCGCAATCTGTCGAAGTCGAAATTGGCTCGGGCAAAGGATTATTCCTGACTTCTTCCGCGCTAGAGAATCCCTCGGTGCATTTCGTTGGCATCGAACTGGCTGCAAAGTTCGCCAATCGAGCGGCTCAACGCATCGCAAAGTCTGGCGCAAGCAACGCGACTATGCTACGAGGCGACGCCAAGCAATTCCTCGAAAAGACGGTTCCTTCGGCCATTGCGCGTCGTGTTCATGTCTATTTTCCGGACCCCTGGTGGCGAAACAAGCACAAGAAGCGTCGAGTGCTCAACGACCAAACGTTGCAAGATATTCAACGCGTCCTGGTGGATGGAGGTGAATTCCATTTTTGGACCGATGTTTTGGACTACTATGAACACATCTGCGGTCAAGTGATGGATGAGACAACTCTCCTGGGACCACGCTACGTTCCCGAGCCCACTGCCACGCACAGTATGGACTATACGACTCACTTCGAACGCCGCGCCAGACTCAACAGTCAACCCGTCTATCGCGCCGTGTTTCAGAAACTGTCCGCTACTTTGAGCTAATCCCGACGAGCCAACAGCGAGAATCGCTTGAGTCATACTGCGTAATGCCAACGATAGACTTAGCTTCTGCTTCTTGTCTACTTTTCCTCAGTCTTTGGTGCACTGGGAAGGGGTAACTTGGAAAGCACCCAGTCTTGAGCCGAAAAGGTCATTTTGTCTTTTCGTTTTTCGATCTGTCGATTGATCTTTGCGACAAGTGTTTTGTTGACGTCTTCAATCTTGTCATCAATGACACCTCGCATGCCTTTGCCCAGCACCTTAGCCGCATCACCATCGATCTTGCTGATTCTCCGCACACGGTAGCTCAATAGTTCTACATGTGCTTGATCAACGACTGGCCTAACGCTCACATCCGGAGGTAGCTTCAACATGTTCAATTGGAACTTCACCTGCCCCGCAATCGTTAGCCGCACGACCGCATCCGCATGCGCGCTCAGACTGATCAGCTTGATATCACGAGCCCACTCGGCCATCTGCCCATAGATATCCAATGGGGCAACAACTACTGTTTCAAAGGCAACGGTGTCACTGTCGATCGTCTCAAGTCGCTTGAAGTCTATCTGTAGGTTCTTCTCCGGCTCCACGAAGCTGATTTCATAGCGAGTCCATGTGCCTGCGTTCACGAGCTTTCGATTGCGATGTGTCTCAAGGTTGAGCCCATCGAGTTTAATGTGGACTCCATTAAAGACCTCGCGTTGTTTATTCCACTGGCGATTGTCTTGGTAAGTCTCAGGAAGATTGTCTTGGATGATGTTCTTAAGCCAAGCGATTAACTCTGGCGAACCCAACGCGGCTTGATTCACCGCTCGTGCCGGCATTTCGATCGGCTGGTCAGGAAATAAAGGGTCCGAAAGCAAAGGCTTGATCTCGAAAGACGTCATCTTTCTCGATGGCGCTGTTGCAAGTGCTTCGAACGGATTGTCCAATTGTTGCGAGCAAGCAGACTCACTAGCAACGGAGAGTATTGCTAATCCCAGTCCGCCCTTGATCCACTTCAATGTCGAACTCATCGAAAATCCTTTTCGGCAATTCAGTTCCATCAACCATCCCAACCCGCTGCGTCAGCGAGGGATTCTTCAATCCCAACCCGCTGCGTTAGCGAGGGACCGGCCGTTCCCTGACGATGGTTCTATGAAGTAGCATTCTTTTCTGGCTTCTAGCCCCATGCGAGACACTTTCGACGGCGGCTAGCCTACAGTGACTGACTATATCAACTGGACCAAGTCGGCTGAATGGCAGTTGACTGCTTGAAATCACAGTCATATCTACACGACCCTAAATGCCAGCAAATCGATTGCGATTTATGATCGACTTATCCGGAGGTCCCAGGTAGTTCAGGCGATCCAGGCAAGAGCGTTTGAGGCGGTAGTCCTTCACCGATAGGCCATTGCAGTGTGAACCTGCTACCAACGCCAACCTCGGACTGCACGCTAATATCACCTCCATGCTCACGAAGAATCTTTTGGCTAACCGGCAGCCCCAAGCCCGTCCCGCGCGCGCCTTTGGAACTTTGAAACGGAGCAAAAATCCGAGCCAACTGATCGGCAGCGATACCGTCTCCATTGTCCACGACATGAATTTGCACTCGCTGTCGAGTCTGATCTAGATCGCAGAGAATCTGAACTTCGGGCTCGTTTGCATCGGAATGCTCGCGGCTTCCAGCGGCATCAATCGCATTGGTAACGACATTCAACAGCGCGCGATGAATCGCTTCGGAGTCCAACAAGGCGAACACGGGTGGGCCAGCCTCAGCCCCCTGAAGCTGCACTCCCATTTCCTTAGCTCGACTCTGCATCAACTCGATAACATCCTGGACTACTTCAAGAACATCGGCTTGAGCTAGCTCGGGTTCGCGATCCTTACTGAAGGTCAGCATGTCCATGACCAAGCTGCTGATTCGGTACTGATTCTTCTTGACGATCGCCCAGCCTCGTTTCACGACATCCAGGTTATCGCTGGCAAGTCCATCCTCAACCAAGTAATTCCCGCCGCTAATGCCTTGCAAAATATTCTTGACATGATGAGACACGTTAGCAATGGTTTGACCCATAGTTGCCAACCGTTCCGACTGAAGCATTGCATGATAGAACTGCGTATCTTCGATCGCCAGCGCTGCTTGTCCGGCAATCGCAATCATGAGTTTAAGGTGCGTGTCATCAAACAACGCTTCGCCATTTCTCGCCGCATAAGTACCGGCAGACATCTCTGTGTCGACATAGATCGCGCCGACCAAACCGTACCTGCCTTGCATGGGAACACAGATAGCTTCTTTAATGCCTAGTCCCGCCACACTGGCTGCGTGATTCCAGCGATCGTCATCCTGAGCGTTGCTGGTTAAAACACCCTCGCGCTGCTTGACAACATGGTCCAGGATCGTACGACTAATCTGCATTCGCTGAGCGCTTGAGGCTTTGGATTCGCGACGCCGCCGCGAACAGCTTGGCCGGAGTTCGCCGGTCACTTCATCCAGCAGCATAATGCAACCGCGACCACATTCGATCCACTGAAAAATCAGCTCGAGAACTTTGTCAAGCAACTGACTAATGTCGACTGTTCGGCTAATTGCTTGACTGACTTGATAAACAATCTCGCCGTTATTAAGTGTCGCCGCAGTCCACGAACTGAGAGCGTCCGACGAAGAAGCTTCCTGCGCAGGCTGGGAGTTAAAGACCGACAGCTCGCCAAGTCGGCTCTCGACGCGGCCGCGTATCTGTGAAAGCTCTTCTGCGCCGGCCGGCACAATCTCGATGGCGTCCAGAGAGTGAGTCGAGTGAACTTCGCCGCCGCCAGTGAACAACATTAGCGTGCGACCTAACTGAATGCGATCTCCTGTCCTAAGTTGAGCGTTTTGAATCTGGCGGCTGTTAACGAAAGTACCATTGCTGCTACCCGCATCGCGAATTTCGTATTCATTGTCGCTGATGCGCGTTAAGACCGCATGGTTCCGCGAGACTTCCGAATCGTTCAGGCGGATTTGATTGGAAGAATCACGACCGATCGTACACTGAGTGCCGCGAAGGACAAAATGTTGGCCGTGGTCTTGGCCGCGAATTACGTAGACAGAAGCCATCAAAACTCTTTAGAACAACTCGGCAATGGGAGCTCCGTGGTCGACCACATTTCTTGGTCGGCCGCGACGATCGAGATATTGAGTATCTAATGGTACTCCAAAATGCCGATAGATGGTGGCGGCAATGTCGCCTGGGGAAACAGGACGGTTCTTGATTTCGCCACCATCGGCCTCAGTCGCTCCGATAACTTGCCCGTGTCGCAATCCACCGCCGGCCAGCATCATCGACATCACATGCGGCCAATGATCGCGACCATCGGTGCTGCCTTGAGTGCCGATCTGAGGCGTCCGACCAAACTCACCCATAGCGATGACCAGCACGTCGTCCAATTTGCCGCGATCTCGCAAGTCATTGATCAGCGTTGTAAACAAGTGATCGAACAGTGGCAATAGCGGCCGCAGTCCTTTAGAAATCCCGCCATACGGAGGTATGTTATCGCCGTGATTGTCCCAAGTACCGCTGGCTGTATGGTAGCTCAGATCTAATGTTACAAAGGCCACGCCAGCCTCTACCAATCGTCGTGCCAGCAGCGCTTGCTGACACCACAAGTGATCGCCATAGGTCGCTCGAACCTTCTCGCTTTCCAAAGAAATATCGAAGGCTTGTCGAGCTTGTGAACCAACCAGCATTTGAATCGCTTGCTGATGATAGGAGTCCATGGCTTCCATCGTGCCACTTAAGTCGATCTCTCGTCGCAACCCATCCAGATCGGCAAGCAGATCTTTGCGACTGGAGATACGATCGAAGTCTAATCCACTAGGCAGTTGGAAAAGCTCTGCGCCGCTAATCTTTCCAGTGTCATTCCCGACCAAATCGTAAATTGGAAGCTTCGAAGCGTTGTTGCCTTGAAAAGGATTGAACTGTTGGCCTAGCGCACCTCCGAAAGCGATGTGTGAGTTCGATCGATAGAATCCAACATACGGCGGCACAGCTAATTGTCTGCCCGACAAGTGTTTGGCAACGACCGATGCGATCGCTGGAAAGTCCTTCGCCTCGGCGTTAGTCCGCGGCTCCGCGGCCAAGTTGGCTGTTTGCATCACCATGTTCGGCTCATGATTGCTGAAGCGACAATCCACCGAGCGAATCAGAGTTAACTGATCCATCATGGCGGCTTGCTTCGGCAGGTGTTCACAAAACTGTACGCCAGGCAGCTTTGTCGAGATCACTCCGAAGGGGCCGCGATTTTCAACAGGGCGATTGGGCTTGGGATCCCATGTATCAATATGACTCGGCCCGCCCGTCATCCACAAGAGAATGACACTTTTATTGGAACCAATGTCGGCGGCTTGTGACCGTTGAAAGAGCAAGTTAGGCAATGTAAGGCCAGCCAACCCAGCTATGCTTGCCTTAATCATGTTGCGACGCGAACCCAATACCAAACCTTCACGAACCAGTGGGTTGAAGCTGCTAAAAGCATGTTGATGGCTTGGGTGGTACTTCATCACTTCCCCCTGTGCGCTGGCGTCCCGCATGTTTAGCTACCGCCTTCTTGGCATCCAGTACGCTTGGCTACTTGATCGCAGCGGCCAAGTCCACGCAGAAACACGGAGTTTACACGAACCGTCGTGCAATCACAACTTGAGCATGCGAGTCGCACCCTTTCCATGTGGTGTTCTTTTCTTTCCTAAGCACCCTCAAACAGCCATGAAGTGGCGACACATCACTAGTCCCGGGCGAGCGCGGCGAGTCCCGCTGGGCCAGTGTAACCCAGGGTATTCGAAGCGAAGGATTTGGCGGTGAGAGCTTATGCAACCATTTCAACAATCTCAGTTCGAACCGCAAGATCCCTGTTGTGGTATGGTTTTGTCCTTCGTTGCATGACTTTGGTGCATCGATCGTTCGTCACGGTTTTGGGGGATCGATATACCACGCCAACACCATTCCTGCGATCGGCCCAATGCAGGCAAGAGAAAAAGTTGGCGAGAGCTTTCCGTTTATCGCGATCTCTGTACCTGCCCAAACAATAATCATCGCAGCAATACCATATAAGGACATAAGGATGAGCACAGGGAAGTCGCCAAGTTTGTAGACGTTCATCACAATCATGACTGAGCTTGACGCGACAAGGATCGTGGCGATCCAGTACGGTATCGGGAAGCCCAGCGTCTCGATGCGGCCACTTGTGCCCGTTACGGGAAACGTCTGACCAGATAGAAGCGAAACAACCATTGCCGACATTTCGTCCGGTACAACAGTTCCGGACCGTACGTCGTCTGGAATAATCTTGGGAAGCGAGATTTGACCCCATGTCACAAAAAGAGACAGAAT
>CAYWNG010000418.1:0-6234 GCA_964458685.1 uncultured Pirellulaceae bacterium | reverse complement strand
ACGATCATCGAAGCAATGGCGGATGGTGGAGTCCTGGGCGGTTTGTCTCGCGAAGTCGCCTTACAATTAGCGGCTCAATCGGTCTTGGGAGCCGCAAAGATGGTTCTAGAATCAGGGCTACATCCTGGGCAATTGAAAGATCAAGTGACCAGCCCCGCAGGTACAACCATTGCTGCCCTAAGATCGCTCGAAGCCGCAGGAATTCGTTCGGCAATGATCGAAGCAGTTCACGCCGCGACCTCTCGAAGCAAAGAGCTGGAAAACTCGCAAGGCTAGCCCTCGCGCCGTTCCCCATTTTGATCGATAACGGTGACGAGGTTTCGCTACAAAATCGACCATATGGGACTTACCGTAATCGGGTTCACTTTGGGCGAGTTGCCTGTTAGACTATGGAACGTAGTCATTCAGTCACTTGACCAAAACTCCAACCCAAATTGTCATCTGTGGCACTGCGCGTTCGCAATTTCCTGAACACAGATCTACTCGCAATCTGTGACATTTGGAATGCTCATCATCGAGACCAACTGTTTGGCATACCGATCAACCCCGAGCGGATGGAGTTGTTTGTTCAAGCCAAGCCGTACTTCGATCAAGCTCATTTGATGATCGCCGTGCGCGACGAGCGACCCGTAGGCTTCATTCAAATCTGCGCGATACCCGATGGTGCGATTGAGAACGTCGCGCCTTCACGCTTTGGCATCGCAGCTCTGTGTACGTTGTCTGACGAAGACGAAGCCGAGATTGCAGCGATGCTGCTTGCTTCCGCCGAAGCGTACTGTGTCGCGCAGGGCGCTGATCGATGTTGGTTCCGTCCAGCCTTGCCCTACTGTAGCTATCTCGTTGGAATTGGCCCAGCCGATTCTTTGGCTGGCGTTTTGTCGACAGAAGCTAAGCTCTGCAATTGGTTGTGCCAAGCGGGCTACAAGCCAGCCATTCCAACCACGGTTTGGGAGTTGGATCTTCTGAACTTCCAAGCCCCCGCCGATCGCATTCAAATGTTGGTCCGCCGTCGGTCGTTTGTCGAGCGACAGTTGCAGGAGCCGATGTTGCCCTGGTGGCAAAGTTGTGTTTTGGGACATGCCGAAGTCACTGCCTTTCATCTGACCGATCGCGTAGCCATGCGAACGTTGCAGGAGGTGGTGATGTGGAGCATTGCTCCTTCGTTACGGCATCATCCGGAATCGGTGATGTGGCTCTGGCCGCCCTCCATGGAGTATTCGCCGGAAGACGCACCCGTCGAGATTGCCCCTTCGGACCGATTACTTTTTCTGTTGGCCGAATCGCTGCGCGCGCTCCAGTCGGAGCAGGTCGATACCGTGCGGGCCATTACGCACGCCGAGTCCAACGACTTGCATCGCGTCCTCAACCGTTTGGGCTTCAAAGCTGCGGAAAGCGGCGTTGTTTTCGAACGGATTTTCTAACCGGCTCGACAGCTTTCCTGCCAGCCTGTCATTTCCGGTTGGATAAAATGGGGAGAAAATGCCACTCTAACGGATTGTCTCTTGTCGAACTTTCTTGGGGCCGTTTGCATTCCGACTACAATTTAGAGTCGTTCGGGTTACCATGATTCACCTCGAGTTACCATGATGCACCTGAAACGCATGGCGTTCACTCAATAAACGGGCATGTGTTGACCCTGCCTGTCGAATTACTCCCGCCAAGATTACTGCTGATGTCTGACCCCTTTGGAAATCCTGACGCTCAAAGCTACGACGTTGAGTTCTCAGTGCCCATGAAGCATCGCCTACGCTTCACCGAAGACTGTTTTGGAAAGGACTTCAGCGTTGTTCATCAAGTGCTAGAACCAGGGCAACAAGCGACGGCCAAAGTTCAAGTTTGGATGGATGACGGAATTGATGCTTGGCAGCCTTCTTTAGCTGAGAAGATTGAAACACAGTTGCGATCGGCCTCGCGAGTAGAGTTGGTGTCGCCAGTCCGAACGTTACCTGGTGGTGAAGCGGTCAAAAACAATCCCGCTTATGTCGACGGACTGCTGCGCGAATTCAACGACCACGATCTAGATCGGCGCAGTTACGTCATGGTTATCGGCGGCGGTGCAGTTCTGGACACAGTTGGCTATGCCGCAGCCGTCGCTCATCGCGGCATACGCTTGGTTCGTGTTCCCACAAGCACACTGGCGCAGGCAGACTCGGGTGTCGGCGTTAAGAACGCGGTGAATTGGTTCAACAAGAAGAATTGGAAAGGTGCCTTCGCAACTCCTTGGGCTGTCATCAATGATCAAGCGATGTTGGTAGGCTTGAGCGATCGCGACTTTCGATGCGGTTTCTCCGAAGCAGTGAAGGTTGCTTTGCTGAAAGATCCAGACTTCTTCGCTTACCTCGGCAGCGCGGCGAAAGCCATTGCGGCTAGAAATCCACTTGAGTCGGTGACTGCGATTCGAAGATCCGTGTTGTTACACCTCAAGCACATTACGCAAGGCGGCGATCCCTTCGAAAACTTAGAAGCCCGTCCCTTGGACTTTGGACATTGGTCAGCTCACAAGCTGGAGGCCTTGACCAACTATAGTGTTCGACACGGTGAAGCAGTTTCAGTTGGTGTCGCTGTGGATACAGCCTATTCACACTTGCAACTTGGCTTGCCATTAACCGTTGCAGAACAAGCTCTTCAAACGCTACGAGATCTGCAACTGCCTATTTGGAATGAGGGCTTGAGTGCCGAAGTGATCTTTGATGGCTTGGAAGAGTTCCGTCAGCACTTGGGAGGACGACTTACGATTACACTTGTGAAAAACGTTGGCCAGCCGATCGACGTGCATTCCATCGATCGAGGTGCGATGCGGGAAGCGATGCAATGGGTTTCCAGCGTTGCAAATGGCCAACCGCACACACCGATCGCATCGTCGGTTGTCGATGCGATCGTTTAACCTTTACGGAACCTAGCGAGGGCCAGCAATCGCAGCCAACGCAGCTAGAAGTACGAACAAGCCGATCATCAATACGTTAAGGATCAGGCTGATCAATCCTAACCAATAGCCGATCTTGACCAGCGTTTTGTCGTTGGGGTTGGCTTGCCCCGATTCGATATCTGCGAGCGCACTTCGACCGACGACCACAGCGACGATTCCAAAGAACAAGCAGATCACCCATGAGAGAATTCCCATGATCAAGACCAACACACCCCGGTCTGGCTTGGGGTAGTGATGCAATGAACCGCTTGAGGGCGGTGCATACGGAGAAGAGCTGGGGGCCGCTGCATACGGATTGGCTGGCGCATAAGGATTGGCCGCAGCTTGAGGCTGGTATCGTGAGGCTTCCAGCCAAGTGCCCTGCTCGCCTTCTCGAATTTGGTAGCCAACGCCAACGCGGCCTTCTTTGAACCAACGGTCTAGATTCGCTCGATCGACAGGCCCGTAAACGGAACCATCCGCGGCTCGCATCCAATACTGCGATGGGTTTGCCGGAGCGTCGCCGAATAGTGATGGACTGCTTGGATTACCGCCCGAGGTGCCACCGATGCCACCGGTGCCACCCCAGATGTCGCCTGATGGAGATCCTGTGGCCGCGTTGGGTGTAGGGTTTGAAGCGAGCTGACCAGAAGGCGTATTGGGAGCCGCCGCGGTGGAGCTCAACGGGACCGTATAGATTTGACCACAGGACGGACAGCGGGCTCTCTTTCCAGCATGCTCGTCACCCACCGTTAGCGATTGGCCACAACCCGTACAAACTGAGTGAATCGGCATAACTTAATTTCCCTGTCGATCTGGGTGTAAATAGATGAAACTCTTGCCCAAACGGCCGCCGTAACTCCCGGCGGAGATTTTGACTAGCCCTGGAGTCCCCAATGCAGCGCCAATGGCAGCGTGAGTAGCTTGAGTCACAGCTTGCAAGTTACTGCCATTGATCACGATCTCCATAATGGAGGTAACGCCATCGGGAACTTTGGATTGTGAGCCCAGCTTCTCCTTCATCGTTGGGCAATATTCTGCGTAGGTGCTTGCGATGAGAAAACTGTAGCGGCTTCCGGCTTTGGATGCACTGGATGCGATTCCGCCTGGAAAGGTCATGACGGTATCATCGCATTGATCCACCGCAGCAACTCCGCGTTCAGCCGCTTCGATTGCAGCCGCTTCGCTGGTTGCCATGAACCACAAGTTTCCCCCCATGATTCCATCGCGAAAACCGAAACGTCGCGTCAAGTAGAACTCGCCACCCATAATCGGAATAACCCAGCCCTTGGTCTCGAATCGGCAATCGCGAAACTGATGTCCATCACCAAACAAAGCGATTTTGCGTCCAAGCTTGAAGTAGGGCTCGGTATCCAATCGATTAAAGCATCTCGCAGTTGGACAAGTGAGCACATTCTGGCCAATTCGAGCCATCAATACCTTCTCAAGATGCGTCTCGCGGTCTTTCCGAAATCGCGGTACATGCACTTGAATCACGGCCCCAATGCGACCATCGGGCGTCTCTTGTCCTGCCGATACTCCATCAAAGATTCTGGAAACACCAACTTCAGAATCACACATGATGGTGCTGCTACCGTGTCCGGTAACGGCATGCACGCAATGATCCAACCACTTACGGTCCCGAGCTGTCACCAAAAATTCAGCATAGATACTCCTGAATCCTTCGGCGAAGGTGTCTTCGACGATCGACTTATAATCTTGGTCCATGATCTCTCATTTTGCGGAAAAAGGGCCCGGTAAAGACAGCTTGCCAAAACCTACTTGCGACCGCGACCAGGGTATACCGAAGCTTCGGTGACGACCATGTCCATATAGATGTCGTGATGTTCGCATGGGATCTCTGGGAACAACTGGCACTCGAACGCGAGCGCTACCAGCGGCGTGTCGCTTCGCGCGTGTTCCAGCAACTTATCGTAGTACCCTTTGCCGTGGCCAGTTCGGCCACCGTTTCGATCGAAGGCCACGCCTGGAACCATGATCAAGTCCAAGTCCTCAGGCTGCAATCGCTTCGAAGCAACTTCGCGAAGCTCTGTCTTGGGCTCCAGGATCTTGTACATGCCGACGTCCAGTTCATCCATCGACTCCAGATGGAAAAGCTCCAATTCGCCATCGACGCAGTAGGGAATAATGATTCGCTTGTTGCCCTGAATCGCTTCTGGCAAGGCATGTCGGGTACGAACTTCGTCGCGAACAT
Organism: uncultured Pirellulaceae bacterium; assembly: GCA_964458685.1. Taxonomy (GTDB): domain Bacteria; phylum Planctomycetota; class Planctomycetia; order Pirellulales; family Pirellulaceae; genus Aureliella. The sequence continues at coordinate 1,114 of CAYWNG010000418.1, read as the reverse complement.
CAATGTAGAACATGACCGTTGTTGCCGAAGCATATTCCGGCAGCGCCATGAAACGCTCTACGATGACTCGACTGACCCCATCCTTGTCCGCCTGGTTCTTGCGATTCTCGTGTGCTTTCTGGCGAATCTCTTGCTTACGTGCGGCAGTCTCGGAGACTGGTTGAGATGAATTCTGCATTGGTACTTATTCCTACTGGATTAGATTTTGAGTGCGTTATTGTTACTGGGCGAATGCTAGCTGGCAAGCGCCCAGGAGTGAGGTTCACGAAGATCCCTGGTGTCTTCCCAAGGGCCCCAAGTAGCTGAACCCGCCAAGGTTCATTTTGGCTAGCTGATTCGAATACCGAAATTGTCCCACAGGCTGTGGGACAATTTGAAGCTAGACCGTCGAAAGTAGTTCTGAATCTGCCTTGGGTATCTCTACCATAACAATATGGCCGATGGCGTTGAGCTCGACAGTGGCTTAGGCATCCTGCCTGCGATCTCTCCTGGATAACACACAGGCACCGCCAAAAATCTGTCAGCATAGACTTGCAACATATAGTCACTTTGCTCAAGCAACTCTACGGTGGTCTGCGATGGCCGCTCGAATTGGATTCCAGTCGACGTAGACGGCACAAGCTAGCAGCAAAGGTTCATCAAGAAGCCGCAAACTGCGAGAGCGGCTCGAAAGCGAGCAAGGACTTTCGCGATGGCACGCCGCTAACCATCACCCTGAAGCCACGTCGCCTTGAACGGATTGTGACGATTACATCGTCGGCGCGGGCCAAAATTTGACTCTCACTTAAATTCTCGTGCAAATTCCACGCCTTCTCCATCCTACTTCGAGCGGCAAGCTAATTGATTCTTAGGACTTCGAGGCCTGCCCCGGCATCGAGTTCATTACCATGCCTTACAAGGTATTGCTTGTCGAAATTTGATTTAGGGGCTTTTCTGATGCAATTCCGTTTCACAACGATCTCATTACTCATCTCCAGTGCAATTTTCGTAATTACTGGCGGTTTGGCGCCGTCCATGGCAGGTGCCGAAGAACCAATCCCGAGCTCGGATGTCATTAAACGCATTAAATCCGATGGGAATCTACGGCTCGGAATGTACCTGGGATTTGAAGGGC
>CAYWNG010000417.1:0-6266 GCA_964458685.1 uncultured Pirellulaceae bacterium | reverse complement strand
AACAGCATAAATATGTTAGAGGTCAAATTGCATGGATTGGTTTTAATCAAACCTTCCTAGAATATGATCGAGAAGAACGAATGCATGATGACTCGCGGTGAGTATGAAAAGCTGCTTGCTGATTCCAAGCTCACACCTGAGGCCATCGCACAGGCTCGAGCGGTTCTAGAAGCCGAAGCGGCAGCGCCAAGCACCAACGAGTTCCTGCATGCTACTCATCAGCTCACGGTCGAGGGCGGAATCGTTGTAATTGAATCTGAGTACAAGATCGAGCTTTTCAAGGATGGATGGACCGAGTTGCCCATCGACTTTGCTAACGTTCAGATACTGACAGCCACCTTGGACGATGAGACGGCTTGGCTGAAAGCACCCCACGATGGTCGGCAAGGCGCTGGGCTCGTGCTGCGAGGCAAAGGACTGTACCGTTTGAAATTGCGCTCAATCGCCATGGTGACCGAAAGTTCCGCACAACAAGCACTCGGTCTTGTTCTACCGTCGAGCCTGACATCGCAATGGAGTATGAGGGTTCCAGGAAACGTCGAGATTCTGTCGGGGGCGAGCGTCTTGGATCGTGTCGTCGAGGAAGCTTCGAACCAAACGCAGTTTAGGATTGTTCCTGCAACAATTCCCGAACAACCATCGGCCGCGACTCTCAATCTGGCTATGACGCTGAACAATAAACTGGCTAAGGACCAAAGCTTAGTTGACGTGCGCTCGCAACAACTGGTCCACCGAACTACAAGCGTTGAAAACGTGGCGGTGATCTTTGAGTTGCGAATCCTTCAAGGCGGTGAGTCGAAGTTTGAAGTTGAAATTCCAGATGGATTTGAAATTCAATCTGTCCAATCGCCGTGGATGTCGAAGTGGGGAATCCAAGCTCCCGATCCTACCGATACTCAAAGCGCTAAGCGACTCATTATCGATTTTCGTGAGCCCGTTGTCGAGCAAGCTTCTGTCGTGGTGAGTGCAACAAGAACTCACGCCAACGCAATAGTTGAAAACGGTGCGGTCAACCCAGCTATCGCGGCCAACCCAGCAACTCCGTCTAAGGCGATTGCGTGGCGCGTTCCGCGTTGGAATGTACTTGGAGTCTCGCGACACGATGCACTTGTGGCGATTGGATTAGGTGAAGACTTGAAGTGGAAGGAGATACTATCTGACAAGTTGATCGCGATTGCTCCCGATCGCTTTCAAGACTTCGCGCAGCGAGTTGGTTGGCAAGTTACAGATCCAGTGCGCATTGTCTTTGCTGGTTATTCGCCTGCGGCAAATTTCTCGCTTCAAGCATCGCTTGAAGTTGTAAAGAAGCTGCCCAAAATTGATGCGATGTGGCAAATGGTAGTCGCAGATCGCGAAGTTCAATTGAGCGGACGATTGACAGTCACGGCGACACAAGAGAGTCTAGATCGAGTTCTAGTGAGGATCCCTTCGCAATGGCGTCTACAGCAGGTTTTCGATGGTGCTGGTCGAGTCATCTTGTGGGAGAAGCAGACAGAAAGCTCAGAGGTAAAAGAGAGTACCTTTGTGATCAAACTACCGAGTTTACTTCGTCCAGGACAGTCAATACTCTTGAGGCCAGAATGGGCAGCAACACCCGAGGGATGGTTAGCGAATTGGAATTCGACTCAGTTGAGTTTCCCAAAGGTCGAACTCCAAGGCATGGAAGTGACTCGAACTGTTTTATCGGTGAATCCCGTCGGTGATCTTACCGTCGAGCAGGCAACAGTCGCGGGACTTGACCCTTTGATGCTTAGCGAGAGACAGGCATTAGACGTTGACAGCCAGTCTCAGGATTCTTTAGCCTTTGTTGCGCAGCAGACCGACTGGAGTTTGAATGTCACAGCGACCAAGAAGAAAGCGTCGCTTATTGCCGAAGCGTTTACCTATGCCAACGCTTCTCCGAGTGGCCTCAAGATTCAGCATGAGATTGCTGTAACTCCTGAGCAAGCTTCGGTCGAAGAGTTGTTGGTTGTGTTGCCCGAACGAACTCCGGCTGAAATTGCCATTCGCGCGACAGGTGGAGCGGGCGTCAAGAGTTACTCGCAAACGACCGTTGATGGGAAACGCACTTGGACTATTCGACTGCAAGCGAAAACTACCAAGCCATTTCGCTTACTTTTCGACTATCGGTTAGCCAATTCGACCGAAGAGGTGAAGTTGCCAATTCCAAAGCTTGCCAACGCCGCATACCAAAGTGGATTGGTTGCCGTGGATCGTGATGATGCGATGGAGGTCTCAGTAAGAACCAGACTTAGAAGAGCCGATGTTGGCGAACTGACGGATTCATCGCTTGCGGTCGGCGCGAGTTTTTTAGGAGTTTTTGGATATCCGGCATTCGAAGATGTCGAGCCAGAAGTCGCTGTGAAAGTCGTCACTCGCGAGCTCTCTTTCATTCCTCCAACGATTGCGGAGTCGCTAAAGATTCAGACATGGGTTTCGAATCAAGAATGGAGCTACCATCAAGCTACTTTTGCGATTCGTACCGCAACTGATCGCGTCGCGGTTCGAATTCCTGAAGTTCTTGAGCTGTGGGCTGTCACCGTCGACGGCCAACCCAGCCTGCCTCAGCGCGATGGCGATGTTGCAATCATCGAGTTGCGAACAAACGAGCGTCCTATGGGCAGTCCCCCTGGATCTACTCGGCCTTCCAACGACTCGGCTTCCGTTCCATCGACATCGCGAACATTGGTATTGACCTATGCAATTCCCATCGATGCGCTGGGGCTGCAATCGAAGATCCGCTTGATCTATCCTGAACTTTTGTCTCGCAGTACATCGGGCCAAACAGTTGTCCCTTTGTCGGACCTGAATTGGACAGTACGATGCCCAATGGGATATGAATTGGTTTCGATTGTTGACGGGATTGCTGAGCTAAGCGACTGTTCCCCCACGTTTCCTTGGACTGTTCCAACCAGGGTTGGCAATTTTCTTGCGCTAACGATTGGATCGTTCCAATCGAAGCTGTCCATGGCGGGAGGAACTCCGGAGAGTTTCGACCTTGCCAAGTCATCTGAATTGTCCTCTCCTCGCGACCTTAAGGAACTACTGGCAAATAGCGTTCCCTTCTCGCCCAAATCTGCCGCAGTTCCCACTCCCCCTGTACCGAATGCGATTATGGATGATTTGTTTGGAGTTCAAGCACCTTCACCGGCACCTTCACCGGCACCTTCGCCAGTAACAAAACAGGTACGTCGATCCAGTGAAGCGAGTCGATCACTAGCGCTGGCCGTTGCAACAAATGATCAATGGCAATCTCGACAGCTCTCCGGTCTTGGCTCGTCAACCACGATTGAGGTTCAAGTTGTTCAAGCCGAGCGATGGAAATGGTTAGCCTTCGCCACCGCGACTTGGATCGTAGTGCTATTCGTCGCTTACTGGAAACGCCCATTCCAACGGCTTTGGCGTATCGCAGTCTACTTGGCAATGAGTGCCGTGATTGCGGCGTTGCTTCTTCCAGACAGCACGGCCATTGCGACGATTGGCGAAGCCTTATTTTGGGCAGTGATCGTTATGATAAGCTTGAAAGCGGTGCAATCGCTTTGGCGATTAACAACACACAAGACAGTCACGCGAGTCAGCAGTGCCGCGGCCTCGTTAGCCCTAATCGTCGTGTTGAATTGCGGTGCTTCCACAGTTGCTGCTCAGCCTCCGATTCAGGCGATGCCACAGCAGCCTATCGAGATACAGACAGTTCAGCAGATGATCGAAGCATTACGGTCCGCGACTACAACGCCTACTTCCGTAACGATTCCCATGAATGCCATTGTCGTTCCGTACGACGCTTCGGAGAGTATCAAGACCAAGCCTGAAGATGAAAAGCTGCTCGTTCCATTAAGCACCTTCGAGTATCTTCAAACGGTGATTCGAGGCGGTGAAGTTCCCACGCCACCAAATACCAGTCTCTCGTTGGGGCCGATGGAGTATCGTGCGACTTTGGAATCTGGAACGGGTCTAACGCTGACTGGTTCAGTGGCAATTAACAATCCAACTCAGAAGACTCAGCAGGTGCCATTGGTCATCTCTAACGCGGTCTTAGTCGAGGCGCTGTTGGATGGCCAGCCCGCCACGATTTACGCATCAGGTGAGAATTTAGTCTTGAGTGTCCCTGCTAGTTCGAAAGAGCAGCGACTGAACATACAGATACAAACTAAGACAAGCTCGCAAGCAGGATGGCAAAGCGTACAGGCGATTGTGCCATCGGCTGTTGTGACTCGGTTGGTTGCTTCGGTGACTAGCAAAGATACTGAAGTCCGTTTTCTTAACACAGCTAACCGACCCGCGGTAACCACAACAAAAGCAGCTCAAGAGTTAGAAGCGGGAATCATCGCTGGCAATCTTGCTTTGCAGTGGCGACCCAAAGTGGCTCAGGTGGTTACCGACGAGAGTTTGCAGGTTGAGTCCGCATCGACCTGTTTGGTTCTTGAGAGCGGGATTCAGAGTACCACTAAATTCGAATTTGCTTTCCGTCGCGGACGTCGTGACGAGTTCGTGATTGTTGCGCCTGCGGGCTACCGAGTCGATAAAGTCAGTGGCGACAACGTCAAAGGGTGGAAGCAAGAAGAGATGGATCAGCAGGCGGACGTAGCGGCCGCGACCGCTGAAGCGGGTTCGCGAATCCGTGTTTCATTGCTCAAAACGGCGGTTGAAAAAGAAAGCCTGACAGTCACCGCTTCGAAACTTATGGAGTTTGAGGCGGGCGTCGAGCAGTTGGTCGATCTTCCGGTTTGGCGAGTTCCTGAAGCTCAAACTGCACGAGGCTCAATTCAGTTGCTGGCATCACAAGGTCTAACGGCGGCGATGCGCGATGTGCAGGGACTAACACGAGAAGATTTCGCGAGTGCAGAGGTCAAGGTTGAGCATCCAAGGCCGGTTGCTCCGCTTTCAGCCTATCGCCACGCGAGATCCGAGTATCAAGCTAAGCTTTCGATTCGCCCCGTAACCGCAAAGCTGGAAGCAACTGTTCAAAGCAATCTCTTTGTTTCCCGTGGCGAGATCAGCTTAAACTGCGATTTGCAACTGAGTATTCTTGAAGGAGAAACCAATCAAGTGCGACTACGTTTACCCGCGGAATGGCAGTGGGATTTGGAGTCAAAATCAAAACAGATGGAGATGGAGCTTCGTCCTTCGAATGACTCTTTAGTCGATTTGATAATTCGATCGTCGACTCCTCTGTCAAAGCAAGTTCAATTGTCTATTTCAGGCAAGCAAAAGCGGGACTCTGCGATAGCCTTGGCAGGGAGCGAGATGGCGATACCTGAGGTTCGCGTCTTGGATGCTACATTGGATCGAGGCACCATCGTAGTTTGGAGCGATCGTGGATTGGAGGCGGTGCCTAATGAGCTCAACAAGCTAACACTTGTAAATGCAACACCAGGTAGTTTCAACCAAGCTCTGACCTCAATGCAGCAGAAAGCGATCCTGCAATACACCTTTTCGAATCCAACCAATCAAGACACTTATAGTGGAAAGATTCGTTGGCAATCGCTGAAGCCTATTATTGAAACGATTACGGTTTGCAATGTTAAGCTGACGAAGCAATCGATCGAACAAACGGCTTACATCGAATGGTTAATCAAGCAAGCTGGCGTTTCGGAGCTAAGTTTTGTACTTCCGGCAAGTATGCGCGATGCCAAAGTGGCTGCACCGATGGCTCGCAAGATTTCTCGGCAACCGCTTAACCAAAACGAAGGAGCTGCGATTCGCTTTACGATCGAATTGCAGGATCAAATCCTCGGCGACTATCGCGTACTAGTGCAAAACGATTTGCCCTGGTCCAACGCTAAAGCGACTGTCCCGCTAGTCAGCGAGACTTCGGGAAATGTTCGCCATCAGTTTGTGACGATTGAGAATAGCGGGTTTGATGAGTTGGTAATCGACCAACCCAGGGGAATGCAACCGCTGGTTCGAGGCGATTCTTATTGGAATGAGTTCTCTAAGATACTCGGAAATACGCGGGTGCAAGCCTTTCGGATTGACGACGCCTTCAACTCTGACAAGCCGCTCAACGATGATGGGCCGAGGTTGAGCTTCGGCACACGGGCTCGTGAGACAGTTCAAACCGTCAATGCCAAGATCGGTTTAGCTACGACCAAGCTTAGTGTCGACTCGCAAGGGAACTATCGAGGTGTTGTCGAGTATCGGATGGAGAACTTTAGTGAGCCTTACCTAGAGATCGAGCTTCCAGAGGAAAGCCAACTATGGTCTGTGCAAGTTGCAGACGCTCCCGTTAAGCCCGGCCAATCAAGCTCGGCGGCAGGCTCCACTGC
>CAYWNG010000416.1:0-6269 GCA_964458685.1 uncultured Pirellulaceae bacterium | reverse complement strand
CTCGAAACGAAGGGTTCTGGCGGTAAGGCCTCACGCAACCGTTTCAAAAGTCTCAATTCGAACCGCAACATCCCTGGCGGCTTGCATTGGTTTTTCGTTGCGTGGTTGTTGCAACAATGGTTCATCCCAGTAGAAGGCTTGATCCAAGCCCTCAAGACTGGAACCAAACCGCAATGCTCTTACTTCGATGGAGCGAGTTGGATTTGTCGCACGCCTTGCGAGTTCGCGAGTGCCAGCGACATGGCTGGTGTGTTGTGTTTGGCCAGAACATTGCCCTTCGAGTCGACGCAGATCACGCCTCCACAATCTTCTGGCAACTGAGCGATCGTTTCGTCGGTCGCTACCGCCAAGCTCTTGCCCGCGTATTTCATCCTTGATGCGATATCGCTGGCGACGTGGAAGCGAATGAAATCTTCGCCAATGCCGGTTCCAGAAACCGCGCAGGACTTGTTGTCAGCGTAAGTGCCTGCGCCGATAACTGGCGAGTCGCCGATGCGGCCCCATCGCTTACCAACTAGACCACCGGTACTCGTTCCCGCGGCAAGATTGCCTTGCTTATCGAGGACAACACAGCCTACCGTGCCGTAGTAGATCCCAGGATCTTCCTTAGGCGTCGGATAGCTATTGAGACTGCTGGTCGATTGCTTAGCTTTCCAGCGTTGCAAGCGTTTGACTTGCTCGGGAGTCACAAAATGTTCTGGGCCAGCTTGCTCCAATCCCATCAGCTTAGAAAACTGATCGGCGCCTTGACCGCTCAGCATCACATGCCGCGTTTGGGTCATCACTTTTCTAGCTAGTGAGATTGGGTAACGAGTCGTCTTGATTCCAGCGACGGCTCCACAAGCCAACGTCTTGCCGTCCATGATCGATGCATCCAGTTCGTGCTCGCCCTGCTCATTCAGCACGCAGCCTCGACCAGCGTTGAACAGCTCCGAGTCTTCCATCTGCTTGATGATAGTTTCAACCACATCAAGACCGGCCGCTCCATCAGCCAACATCTTTTCACCTTGATCCAACAGCTTGGTCAATTGCTCCATTCTAGCCGCTTGGTCTTTGCCTTCAGGCAAGTCGCCCGCACCACCATGAATGGCAATTGCATAGGGCGCTTGAGCCAAGCAATTCCAAGCGGAGCAGGGTAGGGCGACCAGCACAAGCAGAAGCGAGAATGTTATTCGCATGGCTAACAATCTAAGGTTGGAGCAAGGTGATTGAGTGGCTCTTCAATTTCTAGCCTAACGAATCGGTGAGTAATCGGTAGCCTTCATGAAGACGCTTACAACGCCTTTGGGAGCTGGCACGGTCAATGAACCGCCAGCCTTGGTCTCAGAGGCTGTCTTAGCAGCCGTCCAATCGGGGTCTTTGCGGAAAGCATCGAACGAAGCTTTGGCTGCGTCTTCCGACGCGTGCGAGAGAAGATAAAGCAGAGTGACCTTCGCATCCTTCTGATCTTCCATCGGAGTCCAATAAGCCACATTGGTCATGCCATGCTTTTCAAACAGCTTGCAAGTATGGTCTCGGAAGCGGGAGAGCAGTGCACCCAGGTTACCATCGGTAGTCGTGTAGGTTCGCATCTCGAAAACGCGATTGCCTTTAGCATCGGCTTTGATGGGAACTGAAAAATCGGTGGCTTGCATGTACAGTGTTTCAACTTTGGCGACCAACTTACCATCGACTTCGCTAGCCTTGTACGCCTTTTGCCAGTCTGGATCGGCCATGAAGGACTTCCAAGACTTTTCACGGGACTCGCGATCGGGATAAGCGAGGAAATAGACTAACTTGCGTTCCTTGTTATCGATCGGTTCGAAGTAGCCGATGTTCTCGATGCCATGCTTTTCAAACAGCTTGCACGTATGATCGCGGAAGCGAGCGTTGAGCGCGTCGAGCTTGCCTTCGGCCGCGTAATAGACTCGCATCTCATAAACGCGTTTGTCGGGGTCAGCGGCGGTAAGCTGAAAAGTGCAGGCGAGCAGCAAGCCAAGTGCTAAAAGGTGCGAAGGTCGCAACATGTTCAGGTCCTTATCGAGTCAAAAGAAAGGCAGGCGGGATGTGCCCTAGAAGAAACGACAGTATACCCTAAAGTTGCAGTCGCATTCCACGTGCCATCCGCTGCCACAGCGATCGAAGCGAAAGAATCCCGTTGGAAACGGGAGCGACTTTAATTGTCGCACCTGTCTCCGACAGGATTTTCTTCTTTCTGGATCCAACGCAGTCATTCGTTTACGCTGAGACTTAGTCAACCAGGTAACTTGAAGTCAATTCGTGATGATTGCATCTGGATCGTATTTTATGACGCTAAAGACAACTCTCTAGCCAAAGCGAAAGAATCCCGTTGGAAACGGGGGCGACTTTAATTGTCGCTCCTGTCTCCGACGGGATTTTCTTCTTTCTGGCATGGGCGTGGTTCTTGTTGTGTGGGGCAGGGGATAGCTTATGTGGAGCCAAAGGTAAGGCGATGTCAAACTAAGCCACGCCCTTCGAGGCTCGCTGCCCTTGCCTCTCAGAGCATGCCACCTTGCCAATAAGCGGCGCAGCTAACTTCAGACTACAGCAGGCGAATCAAAAATGGGTAGCGGTAGAACTCGCCGTTGTTGGCTTTGATGGCGCCAAGTATGGGCAGGACGATACTGGCGATGGCTAACAGCACGAGAAGTGGAAAACCAATTAGCAAGAAGCTCAGCAGGAAAAAGATGGCTCCATAGATGAAGGTCGAGATCATGAAGTTCGCAACCTCTTTACCATGAGCGTCTAAATCGGGCATCTGTTCTTTCTTGAGCTGCCAAATCAAGATTGGTGCAATCAAACCTGCCATCGGAATGAAGTAACCTGCGAAAACAGACAAGTGAAGAATCGTCGCCCAGTTTCGTGTTTCTTGATTCATTGCGGCTACCTTGCGAGGCTTTGTGATTGGGAAGGAGGATTCACAGAAGTTGTTAAGCTGAAGAATCTATAAGGGTAGGCGCGTCATGCAAGCAGTTTTCAAGAATTGTCAGAAGAGGAAAAGCTGCCCAGACTTGGGGCGTGGCGGTTCGAACTTCGATATGTCACGCTCGGGTAAGTCGTCCTGGTAACCATGCTTCCGTGTGAACAAGTCAAAGATGCCACGAACTTGTTCTGCAAAGATGCCTTGTCCAGAATGACGTCGTCCAAAGGTTGCGTCGTTCATCTTGCCATCCCGCGTCGAACGAATCTTGTTGAGGATCGCTTCAGCTTTGAGAGGTTGAGTTCTCTGGAGCCACTCTTCAAACACAGGCAGAACAGTGTAGGGCAATCGCAGGAGTTGATATCCGGCTGAAATAGCGCCCGCTTCGCGACCGGCTTTCAAGATTGCGGGAATCTCTGAATCATTCAGCCCAACGATGATCGGCGCGACCATCAGTCGAACGGGGATGCCGGCCGCGGTCAGTTGCTCGACGGCGCGAAGCCGCGCAGCAGGGATGCTGGTTCGTGGCTCCATGTCGCGGGCCAGTTGTGCGTCGAGCGTCGTAACGGAGATCGCAACGTGGATTAGCTTCAGTCTCGCCAATTCCGTAAGAAGATCCAAGTCCCGCAGTACCAGAGCATTCTTCGTGATGATTCCAATTGGCAAGCGACACTCTAAAGCAACTTCGATGCACTGGCGAGTCAATCGGAACTGTCGCTCGGCGGGCTGGTAGCAATCGGTCACGCCTGAAAAGATCACCGGCTCGGGTTTCCAACTCGGCTTTGCAAGAAAGTCTCGAAACAGTTTGGCGGCTTGTTCTTTGACAACAATTTTGGTTTCGAAATCCAATCCCGCACTGAACCCTAGATACTCATGCGTGGGTCTAGCGTAACAGTACGAGCAACCGTGGATGCAGCCTCGGTAAGGATTCAAACTGTAGCGAAAGGGTATGTCGGGCGATTGATTTTCGGATACTACCGACTGACTAGAGTCCGAAACATATTCGATCGGAACCTCGGGCGCATTGCCGAGTGCGGCAAGATCGTCATCATCCAGATGCTCATAGTCGAGCGTTTGCCTTATGGTTTGAAAGCGGTTGTCAGGATTGATGTTCGATCCGTGGCGCACGATCGTTGAACCAGTGTTACTTGGCGAGTTGTTGTAGAATCTCGATACCACGCTGGATCGTGGAATCTGCGGCAGCATACGAAATGCGGAAGTGCGTATCTCGTTCGCTAAAGACGTTGCCTGGAATTACCAACAAGCCTTTTTCGATGGCCTTGGTAACAAACTCAGCACCGCTCAGGCCCTTGGGAGCTTTCGGAAAGAGGTAAAAGGCTCCGCCAGGCTTGGTGAATTCGTAGTAGCCTTGCAGTCCCTCAAGCAGCATGTCGCGTTTGTGCTGATAGTCCGCGCGATACCCCGCCATGTCGACATCCATCGCCGCTAGACCAGCCCATTGCGCTGGTTGTGGCGCACAGACGAAGGAGTATTGCTGAATCTTGATCATCGTCTCGACGATCGCCTTTGGCCCATGCAGCCAACCTACGCGCCAACCTGTCATTGCGTGGCTCTTCGAAAAGCCATCGATGACTATCGTGTTAGGATTCGTGTCCGCTGGTGTGTTCAATTGGCCTTCATAAACGAACTGGCTGTAGATCTCATCGGAGATCAAGGCGATGCCTCGGTCGTTGGCAAGTTCCGCAAGTGCGCGAGTCTCTTCTGCCGTTGGTGTGATCCCAGTTGGGTTAGCGGGCGAGTTAAAAAGAATCAGCTTAGTGCGTGGCGTAATGGCTGCTTCGACTTTGGCGATGTCGATGCGAAAGTCTGGATAGGTATCGATGATCACGGGAACGCCGCCAACCATCTTGACCAGGGCTGTGTACATTACAAAGTACGGATCGAAGACAATGACTTCGTCGCCTGGATTGACCATCGCCAGCATCGCGAGCACCAATCCGCCGCTGGTGCCTGAGGTGATAAACACTTGTCGATCTTCATGACCGTACCTCGCGTCGATTTCGCGTTGAAGCTTTTCGCGAAGCGGTGCGATGCCTTGCGTTAGCGAATATGCGTTCTTGCCATGTTGAATCGCATCAATACAAGCCGCCTTAACCTTTTCGGGAACGTCAAAGTCTGGCTGGCCAATCGAAAGATTGACTGGGTCTTTAAGCTTTGCGGCGAGTTCAAATACTTTGCGGATACCGCTGCTATCGAACAAGCGACTGCGATCCGAAATCCAAGAGTCTGGCGTTTTACTGGTCATGTTTTAGCTACAGAAGGAGTCAATCATGGATTCAACCACGTTCGAAGGACGTTGAGCACAGGAACTCAAGCTGCTGCCATTCTAAACGTTGCGAAGTAAAGTCTATAGGGCTATTGAGCACTACTGCGCGTGCCTTGCGGAGATCCGCCGACGCGAATTCCGTCGGGCAGCGGCCGAGCGGCGCAGAGAAAGCCTTCAGAAAACAGATAGCTCTTGAGCTTGCGGAAATCATCAAAAGAGCTGGGATAGACCCAGACCGTAACGACTGTTTCCCGCGGATTGCGCGAGGCTAGTTCCGTGCTCAAGCGACTGGTGGACGACATGGCGTCGTTAACCGACTCGGATGGAACGCCACTGGTTGGCTCGAGTTCAAAACGATCGAGTTCGAAGCCACCGGGGATAGCTGCCATGCGATAGATCATGACGAAACCACCGACTGGACCAACTTTGTCTTCCAGTTTGTTTCGAGAAGCTTGTCGTCGCGCGGCCAAAGGGATCTGTTGTTTGAGCGTCTCGATCAAGCGATCCCAAGGAACGACAATGACTTGTCCATCCTTGAGGATGATGTGCATCTCTTTTTGAAAGACCGTTCGCGCCATCGGAGTCGGAAGATGCTCAAGCACAATTTTGGTGCGTTTGGTTTCTTCTACGGCACCGCCTAGTTGGACTGCTTTGCTCAGTTCCGATTTCAGCTTGTTAATCTCGCTGTCCTCTTCGACGGCGTCGCGTTGCTTCTCGTCCAGCTTGCTGAGCTTTTCGTCGACTTCCATTTTCGCCAGTGCGACTTTGTCTAGAAGTGCCTGACGTTCCAGCTTGCGATACTCAGTCTCAAGTTCATACTCGCGCAAATTCACAACTTGATCGACAAGCGATTGCGAAACGGCAACGACTTCGTTGCGAGGATCTTCCAGTTCTTTATCGTGATCGGCGTTGATCAAGTCGCGGCTGTGTTTTTCAGCGGCGACTTTGGTTTTTGATCCAACAATGACCACCAAGATGATCATGATGCCGACAAGATTGGCGATGGTGTCCAAGAACGAATCTTCGCCGTGATTGGCTGCCTCTTCACGTTTAGCCATTGCT
>CAYWNG010000415.1:3009-6272 GCA_964458685.1 uncultured Pirellulaceae bacterium | reverse complement strand
GACATCCTTACCAACGCCAGTTTCGTCAAGGACGGCAAGGTAACACCAGATGGTATCTCCGAATTGAAGAAGCGACTCTCGTGGGCGGATCTGAGCAAGTTCGAGCAGAACCCGCGCGTACAAGACTTCGGAAATCTTCTGACTGTTAGCGATCTTTGCAGATACGTCGAGAGTAAGCTGGGTTAATTCGTACAAGCTAAACAACTTTGCTGAGTCATCATGCGTTGGTTCTGGATTGATCGATTCGAGAAATTCGTTTCGGGTAAAGAGGCTACCACACTGAAGAACGTCACCTTAAGCGAAGAGCCTTTGGATGACTATCTTCCCGGATATCCCCATTACCCGCACAGTTTGATGATCGAAGGCATGGCGCAAACCGGTGGTTTGTTGATTGCTCAAATCCAGGACTTCAAGCAACGCATCGTTCTAGCCAAAATCAGCAAAGCGCACTTCAACGATATCGCTCGACCCGGTGATCAACTCATGTTGACCGCTACATTGGTCAACTTGCAAGACGATGGTGCCATTGTCGAAGGCAAGATTGATGTGGCTGGAAAGACCCTAGCTGAAATGGAATTGACCTTCGCCATATTGGACGAATCCTATGGCGAAGCATCGTTCTTTATGCCCGGCGATCTATGCCGCATCTTGCGAAGCTTGAACATGTTTGCGGTTGGTGTAAACCAGGATGGGACGCCCATAAAGATCCCTCAGGAAATGCTTGAGGCTGAACGACTCGAAAAGCCAATCGTTTCCAATGCACCGCTACCAGCCCGCTGCTGAACTATCTTAAGTCAAAGTTCTTAAGTCATGCCACACGGGCGGCTCGGGAGGCGCGTTCCTGAGAGTCGAGTGCAGCGAGCCTCAAAAGGCGTGGCATAGTCTGACTCCGAGTAATCATCCTGCACAAGCTCGCCACGCCCATCAGTTGGTTGCCTCGCTGCGCTTCGGTCAACAACTTCTGAGCGTGCCACCCGTGCCGCCCAGATGAGCTCGGGTGGCACGTTCCTCAGCGGCAAGTGCAGCGGGTCTCGAAAGGCGTGGCTTGCGCATGCGGGTGAGTTGGGAAAGCTGAGCGGATTGTTGTGCGATGAGTGTTTTGAAGTAGCGCCTTCTTTTATAAGGCATGCTGCACACACCCTGCGAAGAATTGAACTCGACCAGCGGTATCTTGCATGGCCAACTTGCCGCGGGATAGAATCAATGGGCGTAAAATTGGCATGTTTCGGTTGTTCAAACCAACTCTCTTGGCCTTTACGGAAGAACTGCGATGATTGCCCGGATCTCCGCTGCTGTTGTACTGTTAAGTTTGATAAGCTCGATTTCTCCCGCACAGGAACAAATCGATTCGACTGCGGCTCAAAACGAATCTAAAGCGATCCAACAATTCGAAATGGTGCTCACGCGAAACCCGCGTGCTGGCATTGCACTCGATAAGGTTTACGAGCACCACATTCAAATTGGAGACCTTGATTCCTATCTTAGGCAACTAGAAGCCCAAGCTAAACAAGAACCGCAAAACGCAGCTAAGCTCACGGCTGTCATTGGACTGCTGGAGAATCAGCGAGGCCAATATCAAAAAGCGATCGGATGGCTTTCTAAAGCCGAATTGCTCGCGCCCAATGATGCGATGCTTAGCTTCTATATTGCTCAGTCACAGATGCACATTGGACAAGCGATTCAAGCTGAGGCTTCCTTCGAGAGGGCCATTGGAAAAAATCCGAATCGCAGTGATCGGTTGATGATCGAAGAAACGCTCGGTCGTCTCTATTTGCGAACACAACAAAAGAGCAAAGCTGAAGCAGTTTGGAAAAGGCTGGAGTCTCTGTACCCTCAGGATATCCTAGTGCAGGAACGTATCGCAGTAGCAAATCAGATTGAAGGGGATATCCAAGCCGCACTGCTTCGCTACGAGAACCTTGCGGCTACCACAAAGGATCTCCAGCGTAAAACCGAATTTGAAGCTACCGCTGCGTCCCTATTGCGTCAGCTAGGCAGATCTAAAGATGCCATCGCGAAGTATGAAGCGCTGTTGTCAAATCTCAATCCCGACAGTTGGCGATACAAGGATTTACGAAGGCGGATAGAGAGTATTTTCTTAGCGACACAGGATTACGACGGTTGGATTCGCTACTTGCAAGGTTGGCTTCAAAGTCATCCTGAAGATATCGACTCATACCTTCGATTAGCGTCCGCTTACAACCGAGTTCGGAAGCCCGAGTTGGCAGAAAAGACACTCGTCGAGGTCATTGCGAAAGCTCCAAGCAATACAGACCTTCGATTGGCGCTATCTGAAACCTATCAGCTTCAAAAGAAGTTTAAGGAAGCCGCGACTCAGCTCGAACAACTCGCTAAGCGAGATCCATTGAATCTTGAGTATCGCATTCAGTGGGGGCAAATGTTGGCCGATGATCCGTCGGGTGACAGGGGCGCAAACATTCAGCGGGCCATTAAAGTATGGACCGACCTCCCTGTGGCACTTCAAGTGGATGGGCCGAGTGTACTAATAGTTTCGAAATCGCTGGCTCGGCTTAAGGCTTGGAAACCGGCGATTGAGTTGATCGAAAGAGCCAGCGCTAAGGCCCCAGATAATCTAGAGTTGATTTTCGAGCTGGGTGAGTTGCATCTCAGCGCAGGGAATCGTGATAGTGCAATCGATTCTTGGAAGAAGATGGTTGTGCCACCCAACGATTCGAACCACGAACGTCGAAGTCTCGCAGAGGTTTTTCACAAGTATGAGATGCTTGACCAATCCATCGAATTGATGCAGTCTTTAGTTGCTAATTCACAAGAGAGTGTCAACGCTCAAGCGCGTATTGATCTTGTTGAGGATTACATGACACTGGCCCAGCTTTACGCCAAGCAGAAGAAGACTCCTGAGGCCATTCGAGCGGTCAATGAAGCCCTCAACCGAGTATCTCCCGAATCGGCGGAGATGTTTTACACAGAGCTCCAAAGGGTTCTTCAACTGGATGCTGATGCTTCCGCGTGGAATGATTTGGCGCAAACTCAAGCCATGCAATCGAATCCACAGGGGTGGGTAGCCGCGGCAACTATTTGGTCAGCTATTGGACGCAAATCAAGTGCGGTAAAGCTTTTGGATTCGGTCATCGATCGAGTCGATGAGAGTTCGGTTTGGCGCGTGGAGTTGCTGAGTCGATCGCTGGTCCTTTTTCGCGAAGCCCAAGAGTATTCGCTGGCGATCGACGTTTGCAATCGACTATTGAAGAACGCAACGGTCTCGCGGGCCGTTTACCTTCGCC
>CAYWNG010000415.1:0-2999 GCA_964458685.1 uncultured Pirellulaceae bacterium | reverse complement strand
AACTTGCCAGACTTTATTTGAACAATCGCCAACCCGCGAAGGCCGTTGAGGCAGCTAGATCATTGCTGCAATACTCGGATGTGGAGAGCAGCGACTTTATCGAGTGCGCTAAAGTTTGTGCTGAAGCGAATCAGCTTGATGAAGCAGTCGAGCTGTTGAAGACAGCGGTTAGTAAAGATCCCACGTATCGCGTCGGTTTTATGCAACTGGCCGAACAGTATTCCAAGCTGGGGCGCTACGAAGAATCCGTAGCAGCAAATTGGAAGGTCTTTGAGCTTTCTAAAGAACTTTCCGATCAATACGAGGCAATCGGCCGTCTGGCTCTCCTTTATTCGCAAAGAAGAAGGATGGATGAGTTCGTTGGCAAATTGCGTGAACGGGCTAAGATCGATCAGTCCGATCGACTCGGAGCACTGTGGGCCTCTTCCGCCTACCAATCTGCTCGGAACTTATATCAAGCGAGACAGGAACTGGAGCCGCTGGTGCATGGGGATACTCTAGATTCATCCTTGGTCGAACGACTGGCCTTGTTGGCAGAGGCCGATCGCGACTTGACCGCGATGATCAGTTGGCAAGAACGACTGGTCCAGATGGAACCAAACGATGCGAATCGGTTGAAGCTCGGCGAGTACTTCAATACTGCCGGTGATCGCCAGCGAGCGTGTGAAATTTACATCGATCTTGTACGAAACGCCAAGACGATCAGCGTTCGCAATACCGCGATGGAGTATCTCTATCTTGGCAAGCACACCGATCAGGCATTGGCTTTTTGCGAGGAATTATCCCAATCCAGCGACATCCCCTGGGAGCTTAGCGGAGTCGCTTTTTACATGCTTGTCGAAAACGATAGGAAAGCTCCAGCAACAAGAATCGCCAAGTCCATTCTCAAACTCCAGGAGCCTACGGCAACATCTTTCAAGTCGGTGATCCCATCCACGATTCCGCAAGGCACTGTTGCCTTCATCAAGTCCCAGAACCATCCTTCGCCTGAAATTGCCGAATTGAATGGTGCGAAAAGTATGGCCGCAATTCATGGCACCAAAGAAGGGACGCGAAATTCATCCAAGTTCTGGGGGCCAGTCTCCGATTTTCATCAACTGCGAGGCGCCGCCAAGTGGTACGTCTATGCTTCGATGAACGAGTCCGAGCGATCGGCTGTGCGCACCAAGGTTCGAGAGCAACTCCAGGCAGAGCAAGTTACCGATCAGATTCTCCACGATGCATTGATCATGGAGATTGCGTTTAACGAAGTTACGCCAGTTCCCAATGCTTTGTTCGCAAATACCATCTTTCTGTCCAAGGAGTTTCGGACGCTTGCAAAAAAACTGTTAGATCGAGGACACCCGACGGGAGCACGACTTTACGTCGCGTCAACCTTTGCCAGCTCGAATACGCAAATCACTGATCCCGAAGATTTTGAATTGGCCCTAGCCGTCTTGAAACAGGGATCAATTGATGCTCCGTATTTTTCAGCAATTTCTCTTGTGCTTCAGGCGTTGGAAGGAAAGTCCAGACACGACGAAATTGAGGAGTTGATTGAAATCATCTCAAATACTCGCGACGGAAGTGTGCTCAATGCCATAAAGAACTTCTGCGCGAAGCGAAGCGACAAAGAGCTTCTGGCAAAATTTGCTGAACGACAGATCCCAATGGCTCCAACGAGCCAATTGAGCTCCCACGCATACTATTGGCCGGAGTACGCTTTGCTTCTCATCGCTGGAGCAAAGACTGATAAGGATTTCGATCTTGCGGGCAATTTCTTGACAAAATGCCTCGACCGTCAGGTAACTGTTTTGACGTCCCAGTCGGTTACTCAACGCCAAGGCTTCCTATCGCTGGTAGATACACCTGTTACCGTAAGACTTCCCCGTGGTGATGCGGGCAGTGATATCACCAGTAAGCTGTTGGATTCGACCTACTATCTTCCACTCGAACTGCAGGGCTTGATCGCTGTCATGGCAGTCAATGTAGATTCCGATGAACAAAAGGAACGATGGTGGAACAGAGTTCGATCGGTAGCGGACGAACCAATCGCGTCGGAAAATCGGCAGCGACAGGCTGTTTATCGCGCCGCCTCGGCCTTCATTGAACACATCCAAGGCAACCAAGCCGGTAGAAGCAAGTATCTCGAGCTGTGGAAAGAAGCTGTGGATGCTCCTGAGTTGATTGACTTGATGATCGCCGGAATTCAATACCGCGAGAAAGATTATCTTGCATGCCTTAAGACCTGCGAACAATTGACTCCAACAAATTTCCAAATGCAGGCGGGGCTAACTCGATTACATTTACAGGCTGCATTGAAATCGGGAAATATTGAGGTCAGTCGTCGTGTTGCACAGTCTCTGGCCACGACACGGCTGTCTTTGACGGATCAAGTGAAGCTTGCGAAGACGCTCGGTGAGCTAAAGCTCAATGACAAAGCGCTAGAATTGTTGGGATATGTTCGCTACCGAATGCCAAGCTCTGGCATGCTGGATGTGATGAACGCCTATGATCAACTGGGCGATACCTCTGTCGCTATCGACATAGCGCAGGGCATCGTACGAGCAACTGTTCTTGAGGCTTCATGGGAACGTTTGCATTTCAACACGGGTACGAACGCGCGAGCCGACGCATTAGCGTATCTCGCTAGAAATGACGGTTTAGCCAAGCTAAAAGCCGAGTTTCGGAGGCAGTTGGACGCATCACCTGGGAACGAGAGAATCGCTATCCAACTTGCCAATGTCTGCACAGCGATGGGGGATCTTCAAACCGAAGCCACTCTTCGTGAAAAGTTTGGGCAACGAGAGCAAGCGACAACTCAGATTAATTCGACAGCACAGTCAGATCCATTCGCTCGTGGTCCGTCGATCTCGATTGAAGAGCTTAAGAAGATTCTCGAATCAGACCCTAAGTCACTTGCCAAGGTGAATGAACAGAGACTCTATAGCTTCATGTACAGCGAAAAAAGCAAGCAGCTTGTCGACGTCTTGACACCTTACTTGGACAAGACCGGCTGG
>CAYWNG010000414.1:684-6278 GCA_964458685.1 uncultured Pirellulaceae bacterium | reverse complement strand
CGTGCTGGCTAACATCAAGACCACGTAGTTCGTCTTCATGCGAGACTCGCAAGCCGATGACGATATCCACAACCTTGAGAATAACGAAAGTACCAACAACCGAGAGCACGATGGTAACACCAACCGCTGCTGCTTGAGCAATGATCAGCTCAGTTCCCGTCGTCAGGTCATACCACAAACCGTTCTTCTTAACGAGCACATCGTTAGTCGCAAATACGCCGGTTAGCAACGCACCAAGCACTCCGCCCACGCCGTGAACGCCAAAGGCATCCAGTGAATCGTCATACTTGAACATTGGCTTCAGCTTGGCACATGCCAAGTAGCAAACGATACCAGCGATCGCACCCATGACCAAGGCAGGCATTGGCTGAACAAAACCGGCCGCAGGAGTGATACAAACCAGTCCAGCTACTGCTCCAGAAGCTGCACCTAGCACGCTTGCCTTGCCACGAGTTAGCCACTCGAAAGCCGCCCATGCTACAGCACCGGCTGCAGCGGAGAAGTGAGTCGCAACAAATGCACTGGAAGCAACGCCATCGCTGGCCAATTCGCTACCAGCATTGAATCCAAACCAACCGACCCACAACATGCCAGCACCAAGAACGGTGTAGGTCAAGTTGTGTGGTCGCATGTCTTCGGTTCCAACGCCGCTTCGTTTGCGAAGCATCAAAGCACAAACCAAAGCCGAGAAGCCAGAGCTGATGTGAACAACTGTTCCACCTGCGAAGTCGAGAGCTCCACCTTGCAAAGCCCCTTCTACACCAAAAGTCAACAGACCTCCACCCCAGACCCAGTGAGCCAGCGGGCAGTAGATTACTAGGCCCCAAATCGCCAAAAACACGACCATCGCGCTGAACTTCATTCGCTCTGCAAACGCACCGCAAATCAATGCCGGTGTAATGATAAAAAACATGCCTTGGAAAGCCATAAAGGTAAGCGATGGAATGAGCCCCGACATCGGAGCTGCTCCGCTCTTCATTGAAACGCCTTCCATCATCAAGTGCTCAAGACTTCCAATGTACAGGTTCTTTGGAGTCCACGGTGTAGTCGTTGTGTCGGCAGCATTACCAAACGCCAGCGAGTATCCAACGATCCCCCAAAGCACTGTCATCATTCCCATCAAGAAGATGCACTGCATGAGGACGCTGAGAACATTCTTCTTCCGAACTAGACCGCCGTAGAACATCGCTAGGCCCGGTACGGTCATGAAGAGGACCAACGCACAGGAAGTCAGCATCCAGGCATTGTGCCCGGCCAACTCTCCGCCTTTGGCATGGTTCTCAATGTCGTTCAAGCGAGCAGTCAGCTTGTCAACGAAGGTAGCATCCGTCGTTGCTGGAAGCGGCTCTGGCCCTTCAGGCGCTGTTGCGGGTGCAGCTTCTGGCGCAGCCGGCTCGGCCGCAGGTGCAGTTACTTCCGGTTTCGGTTCGCTGGTGGCCTCCTGACACCATCCCTTCGTTGCGATCGACATCGCGAGAAGAATTCCCATTGCGGTTAAAAATAATTGCTTCACACTTGACCTCCGATTTAACTTCCAGAAAGAGCAGAGATGACTATGGCGGCGGGGCTCAATGTTGCGATTCACCGCATTGGCCAATCCGTCCGTTTTACGGTTACTACCGCAAAGTCTAATCTACAACATTCGCCGCTGTAAACTATAGTTTACTGTCATTTGAGGAAGAATTTCAAATTATCAGCCATTAAACCCGCTATTTGACGCGCAATGGGACACAAAGCATATTTGCCTTGATTGATAGCAATGACCGATTGCGCAAACTTTAGACGACACGGTATGGAAGACCATTCTTCCTAAAGGAGGCATTAGTGCCGTTTAGAATTGCATTAAGCCAACCAGAAAAGAAGCGAAGCTTATAGCGGCAGTGCGCGAATTTCCGCCAATCGCTGCTGTAGATAGTCATTCTGCGGATTGAGATCGATGAGCATTTGAAGATACCGACGCCCCGAATCGATCATCCCCGATCGAAGCGCCAGATCGGCCGCCGCCAGCAGCGCCGTATACTTCGTTTCGATGGCTGGTTGAGGCACTCGAAAGAGCGCGGCTCGCCGATACGCGGATAGGGCCTCAGGGATTCTTGAAGCTCGCTCTAACATCCGGCCCAATTGCAACGAAGCTTCGGCTCGCAATCGTGGTTCCTGACTGGCCGTCTTCAACGTCTTGATCGCTTCGTCCCGCTGATTTAAGCGATCCAAGGCATCCGCCAATGGGATCATTAGTTCAACCTGTGTCGGATCGCGTTGCAATCGTTGACGATAGACCTTTTCTCGCAACACATTAAGCTCAAGCTGACAACGCTCCAAATTCTCTAAGGTTAGCTGCGTTGGTTCCTCCCGATGCTCCTCCTCGGCTTTCTTGGCTAGCTCTTGAGATCTCGATAGCTGCGATTCCTCATACATAAACGCGGCTTGTGGATCATCGGGAAAGCGATTCACAGCAATTTCAAGGACTCGCCGTGCATCGGTCCAACGCGACGCAGCAAAGTAGATGTTGGCCAATTCAAGGTAGGGATCGACGTACAACGGTGTGTCGCGGATCGTGCGTTCCAGCTCCTGGAATCGCTCCAAGGTCACCACTGGCGCTTCGGTTTTGGCCGGAGCCTGATCCTCGGGGGCCGAGCGAATGATCAGATCTTTAGGTGTAAGTGGTTGCATCCCGATGTTCCTGACACTGGAGGAGAAGGAGCGAAAAGACGCTTCAATTATAGATTAAGGCCTCTTCAATAACAGCCGCGCAACGCCCACTGCGGTACAATCCATGGAAGGTCGGTGAAATTCTGGAACTAACTGCCATCGACCGCTGTCTACCCTACTCCTTGTCGCACAACTTGATCCTGGCACATCCCGGCTTACATGGTTTTCCACAGGCCAGCAACTGCTGTTAAGTTGCGGTTTGCAAGCTCAAAAGCGTCCAATTTCTATGGAGTTGTATTATGGCTCGTCTCCTCGTCGCAGCGTTAGCCCTCCTGACCTCTGTTGCTTTTCAATCGTCAGTCTTGGCACAGGGCATCTTTATCATTTCGGGACCGCATCCTGTTCCGTTGCCTCGCCCGATTATGCCGCCCAATCCTCCGACGATGAGTTACAAGATCAAGGAACTGGCGATTCAGTCTCGCATTCAAGATCAGGTGGCCAAAGTTCAAGTCTCGCAAACTATGGTCAATACCGGCAGCCAGCAGATGGAGGTCAGCTTTTGCTTCCCGCTGCCCTACGACGGAGCCATCGATTCGATGACCTTCATGGTTGACGGCAAGGAGTACGATGCCAAGTTGTTGCCAGCCGCTCAAGCCAGACAAATCTACGAAGGTTACGTTCGCAAGAATCAAGATCCAGCTTTGCTGGAGTGGGTCGGTACGGGAATGTTTAAGACCAGCGTCTTCCCGGTACCACCTGGCGCTGAACGCAAGGTGACAATCAGCTTCTCACAACTACTTCGCAAGAACGATCGCTTAACAGACTTTCTTTATCCGCTTTCGGCCGCCAAGTTCACTTCACTTCCCGTTGAATCTTTTTCGTTAATTGCCAATATCGAAAGCAAAGCCAAGATCAAGAGCGTCTACAGCCCCACGCATCCCGTCGACATTAAACGCACCGATGACAATCACGCGATTGTCAAAGTCGAATCCAAGAATGTAGTTCCATCCAGCGACTTTCGTTTGTTCTTTGATACCGCTCAAGAAGAGATCGGCGCAAGCGTGATCAGCTATCGTCCCGATACCAAAGAGGATGGCTACTTTCTTTTGTTAGCCAGCCCCGAAGTCAAAGCCGCTGATGCCAAGCTGCCATCGAAGACGGTCATATTTGCCTTGGATCGTTCGGGCAGCATGTCTGGTAAGAAAATCGAACAAGCCAAAGAGGCTCTGAAGTTCGTCATCAACAATCTACGCGATGGCGATCTTTTCAACATCGTCGTTTACGATAGCTCGGTCGAGTCCTTCCGACCTGAGCTGCAAAAGTACGACGATGCGACTCGCAAAGCAGCCCTCGGATTCATCGAAGGAATTTACGCCGGAGGAAGCACCAACATCAGCGGCGCTTTGTCCACTTCGCTGAAGATGATCCAAGACTCGCAGCGTCCCAACTTCATTGTCTTCCTCACTGACGGTCTTCCAACGACCGGTGAGACGAACGAAATGAAGATCAGCCAACTAACCAAACAACTCAACCCCTATCGCACAAGAATCGTTAGCTTTGGCGTAGGCTATGATGTCAACAGTCGATTGCTTGATCGAATTACTCGCGACAATTTTGGCTCGAGTCAATTTGTTCGACCCGACGAAGACATCGAACAACACGTGAGCAAACTGTATCAGCGAATGAGCCAACCAGTACTTTCGAATGTGAAGTTGGCTATCGATGTCGACGGTCAACAGCCAGAACAGGGCAGTGTAACGAATCGCGTTTACCCTCGAGAGATGCTTGATATTTTTGCCGGCGAGCAAATGGTGGTCGTCGGTCGCTATAAGACTGCTGGTAAAGCCAAGATCGTCATTAGTGGTTCAGTAGGCGATCAATCTTCCAAAACCGATTTCCCCGCAGATCTCGTTCAAAGTAGCGGTGATCAGAGCTTTTCTTTTGTCGAGAAATTGTGGGCGATGCGACGAGTCGGTGAGATCATCGACGAACTGGATCTTAACGGCAAGAACTCGGAGCTTGTCAATGAATTAGTGGCCTTAGCGACCAAACACGGCATTCTGACCCCCTACACATCCTTCTTGGCCGACGAGACCAGCAATGTTCGCGAACTTGCCAATGTAGATCGCATGCGAGGCTTGGCCACGGAAAATCTCAACAGGCTAACCGAAGCCGAAGGCCGCTCGGGCGTAGCTCAGCGATCCGGCAAGAAGAACCTGCAAGACTCCAAAATCGCCGACTCGGGGGCTCAGTTCGGCTTCTCTGCTGGTGAAGGATACGGAATGAGCGGAGGCATGAGCGGCGGAGTTATAGGCGGCGCGGGCATGGGCGGTTTGGGCGGCGCAGGCATGGGAGGTGGTCGAGGCGGAGCAGTTCCCGGTGCTCCTGCATCAAGCCCTGTCCTTTCAGCATCGACAGGTGGCGCAGTCTACCTGGATGCCAGTGACAACGCGGTCGTTGTGAACACCGTTCAAACTGTCGGCAAGCAAACTTTATACAAACGTGGCAATCTCTGGATCGCTGAAAATGCTAAAGAGATCGACCCCGAGAAGGATGCGGGCAAGATCCAAACGATCGAACGATTCAGCGATGATTACTTTAAGCTGATCAACGAAAACACGACCGACGAAAACGCTATTCTCTCGCGCCAGAAGCAAGGCGAGGAGTTTATCGTCAAGTTCCGTGGACAGTACTACCGCATCCGCTAACTGCATCCACAATCCTTGATGGGCGCACCCTGATCCTTGATCCTTGTTCCCTCCCAGGCAAGCAAGTTGCCAAAGCCGTTGGACCTTTTCCTGGGAGGGTCGGGTTCCCGGGAGAGTCGCAAGTGCTTAAGTTTCGTTACTCTGGAAAAACATCAAGATTGAGGATGAAAAGCCGAAGGAAACATAAGGAAGCAGCAAGACCTTCGAAGCGATCGTCGACGCCTTCCTCAGCCCAGC
>CAYWNG010000414.1:0-674 GCA_964458685.1 uncultured Pirellulaceae bacterium | reverse complement strand
GGGTGGGTGGGGGTTCTGGGTGGGGCGGGTTCCTGGGAGGGTCGTAGGTCGCGTTTCTGGGAGGGTCGCAAGTGCTTAAGTTTCGTTACTCTGGGAATTCGGAAAAGAGTGCAACGTCGAAACCGGCGCCTGTGGTTCAAGAAGTGCTCGGCATAGGCTGTTCAATCGGCACCGCGGATACCGCTGGGCCGAAGCCTACTACGGATTCTGTCAAGGCAGTTAGGTGGGACGATTACCCAACTGATCAACACTAACAACCCAAACAAACAGTAGATCCAAACAAAGCTCTCCGCGGGTATATCAACGAACAGAAGATCATGGGCCATTCGACCAATGAACGATCCCTCTTGAACAGTCTGACCCGCTTGCTGTCTCAAGTAATCCTCTAAAGTCGTCAATGGGCAGGTGATCGAATAAAGCGACTCGACTACCACAATCATGATCATCGAAAGATGAATCACGCGAAACCAACTATTGCGTACCCACGTCCACCCCAAAGCTCGTCCAAGCAGGATAAGTACCAGTCCAAAAATCACGAAGCTGACGTAAGCCAAGTGTGCGACGACGATTGCATCGGCGGCCAACGAGTACAACATGTCTTGGCTCCTAAGGATATCTATCCCAAAGTCGGTACCAGATAGTGACCCATGATTGAGGCACCTTATTCCCGGCTT
>CAYWNG010000413.1:0-6279 GCA_964458685.1 uncultured Pirellulaceae bacterium | reverse complement strand
CCTCAACGCCCTGCGAGGCATCGACAACAATCAGTGCTCCGTCGCAGGCCATCAAAGAACGCCTGACTTCGTGAGAAAAGTCAACGTGGCCAGGCGTGTCGATGAGGTTCAACAGATAGTCTTGTCCATCTGCGGCGCGATAGGACAACGTGATGGAGTTGCTCTTGATCGTGATTCCACGCTCGCGTTCGATGTCCATCGAATCGAGCATCTGATCATGGAACTCACGCTGATTGACGCCTCCGCAAGCCTGAATCAATCGATCCGCCAAAGTCGACTTGCCGTGATCGATGTGAGCGATAATGCAGAAGTTTCGAATATTTTTCATACGAGCTGTTTTGACGTTTGGAAGCAGAGAAGCCTAATTTGCAATCAAGAATCATACGGAGTAACCCCTTTTCTTGACAGGCTTTGATTGTCTGGTTTTACGCGTTAGGTTCTTTTTCAGTGTTCTTTCCAGGTCGCCAAGGTCAAAACTCAAGACTTCACCCGAGCACATCCCTCGTTTTCTACGACTCCCCCTAATTGAGCAAGTCTCCAGTTTGCAGCTTGAACCCGCATCCCGAGGCTTTTCCCGTTGCAGTTCCTCCGCCGCGCTAACGACTGACACGGCAACGCTCCAGGTGGGCGTGATGTTTGTGCACGATGACGGTTCTTCATGGGTAATGCGCTTCGAACTAAGGTGGGTTTCCATGGCGTACCTGCCTGTAGTTAAGAGGATTTTCTTGATTGGGGTACTATGCTAGAATGCCAGACTTTTGAGACCTTCGTGTCGGATTCGCTGGATGCTCACTTCACAACATCGACAGGAGTTGATCTCACGAGCATATGTCGCAGCAATTGCGGCAAGCGTTGGGATGAATTCTTCGACTCGCGATCTCGACTATGGCATCGACCTCACGCTTCATCAAGTTACCTCGAGGACGAATCGAAAAACTGGCAAGACGCGAATTGTCGAATCTGGATTAACGCTCGACATACAAATCAAGTGCACTATCAACGCGATTACTGAGGTAGATTGCGTCGCGTACGACCTCGACACCAATTGCTACGACGATCTGCGCGATGATTTGGTGCAGACACCGAGAATTCTTGTTCTGCATGTACAGCCAAGCGAAGAAGCTCAACGAATCCAACATTCGCATGAAGCTCTTTCGATTGGTGGCTGCTGCTATTGGTATTCACTCCGCGGGGCACCGACAATAGACAATACGTCGACGATTCGAGTTCGAATTCCAACCCAGCAGCAGTTTTCTCAGACGCAACTGATCGACATCATGGCATCAATCAAGCAAGGAACTTTGCATTGAAAGAACGATTTCGATTGAGCGAGTTCGGGAAGGCGATTTCGTTGAGCCAGACGATCTCCTACCTCGACTCAAATGGATGGAAGATTCACATGAATGAAAAACCCATCCGATGTGAAGGGCCAGAGGACGACGCTGGGGAGCCCATCGTCGCGTTCATTCCTAGTGATGATACCCTCCGTGATTTTCCCCTGCGATTGGAAGATCTGATAATTTTGCTCAGTGAATTGGAAGAACGCCCAGCCGTCTTGATTGCGAACGATATAGCGGGTATTCACCGGCGCGATGACACAATCCCACGAACGCTTACAGGGTTTTTCGACATCCTTAAGAAACACGTTCGCAATGCGCAACCAGAGCGCACCGGAGAACAATACTCGCGAACCCTCTTTGCGCTGGCGGAAAGCGTAGAACTAGCGCTCGGTGGTGGAAAGACAATGGCTGTCGCTTTGCTCTTAAAAACGTGCGCCAAGATGGATGGGAAATTTGAGGAGCCGAAATTGCTCCTCTGGCGTCTAGCTGATTGGTCAGGGATTTTCCTGAAGAAACCAACTCCCGCAAAGTTGGATGAACTGCATCAGATCGCGGTTTCAAGCAGCATTGAATCCGACAGTCTTTTTGAATGGCTCAACGCGAACCGAGCAGAAGATGTTGAAGTTCCTGACCAATCGAACGAATTGAAACCAGTTCGAAAAACGATCGATCAGACGGACTAATGACTATGCCGCCTCTTTCGTTGCCCTTGTTGCCAAGTGCGTCTCGCTACCGGTGAAGAGAGCTTTGATTACTGCTTCAGATTTCATGGCATGGTATTCGTGTCCCTTTTCGAATCGCTCACGCCAATATTTCTCTTGCCCTTGCTCACACCATCGAATCCAGGCAACTGTAAACTCCTCGTAAGTCATTAAAGGAGCTCGTAGTCGCTGCGAAAGAGCTGGGTCGAAGAGTTGGTCAAACCGAACTCGAAAGCCAGAATAGTAGGCGACGTATTGTTGGAAAATCCTTGGCAAATCAAGCGTCATCGGTTGAAATCCTTTCTAACCTTTGTCTCCGGCCACTATTGCTTCGAATTCTGAGCCATTTCGCCAATCCTGTGAAGGCCAATAATCGAAGGCTCTTGGAATCAAACTGGAGAAATAGGCAACGTACGTTGCCTTCTTTGATGCGAGCATGGACATGCTAGCATTGACAAAGCGTTGGCTCTTCTTGCTGAAGTAAAGTGCAATAAGTTTCAGTGAGCCCTGAAACACGTGAATGATCCGCAGCATCTGTTTGGTCAATCAAATCACTTTCTGGGAAACCACAGGCATTCCCTGAGCAGGTTACCGTGAAGGCAAAGGAGTTGTCCGAGAAGAGCGGCTCCACAGGCATTATTACACTTGGTCACTACCGTCAGGCTGCAGGCATTGCCGTGCATATGTTGGCAAATGCAGTTCAGTGTGAAGATTCAAGCGTTGGCCGTCAAGAAGCAGCCTGATTCCAATACCGAGACAGTTCCTGAGGGGGGCGAACGACTGATTTCGTCAATTCCTGAAGCACCTCGAAATCTCGATGGCCGAGACTGGGCAAGGGCTTCCGTCCAATGCCAGTACCCCAGACTTCAGCCTAGCCGCAATGCGAGCTGTGAAGATGACTCTGTTCGATTCTGGTCTCGACGACGAACAGATAATCGGGCTCTTTGCTCATGCCGCATTTGAAAGCGCCGAATCGTCGAAAGCGCCTAGCTGGACTGCCGAACTCAACAAGCGACGCTTTGAACTCATTGACGGTGATATTCAAGGGACACTCACTCGCGAGGAACGACTTGAATTGGCCGGCCTGACACAACTGATGCGTGAACACGTAGATTCCGAATTCAATCTGCCGTTCACGGGGGCAAAGAAGTTGCACCAATATCTCACGGACTTGGGTTGAGATGCTACAGGATTGGGCCAGTGATCTTTGACTATCCTGAACCGCGATTGGAAAGAATTCACGGGCCTGCAGGGTACTCGACGTACGAGTCATTTCGTCCATGGCTGCGCGATGAGTTCACATTTCGTTGTGTCTACTGCCTGAAACGCGAAATGCGGATCATCGACCTGGCTAATGCGCGCGATGTCGTCCTCTATCATCAGTTGACAGATGTGCAAGATTTGTGCCTCTAGGTCGAATACTGTTTTGCGACGCGGCTTGGCGATAACGAGGGAGGGCGGTTCACAGTAGAATGAGCAGTCTTTGGATTAGCTTGGATCTACGACTTTGAGGCGAGGAAGTTTGGCATGATGCAGTTCGTTTTGGAAATGCTGCTACTGGCTACCCTAACACTGCTTGGGATCACGGGCTGGGGCATGAATGTCTTGGGAATGCCTGGAAATTGGGCGATCGTTGTTCTGGGTGTTGGTTGTTTTTTTCTCACTTCCGAAGGCAAGGCGGCTCACGTCGGTGGCCTGTCCTTGGGCTTGATGATCGGTGTCGCGCTGTTGGGTGAATTGCTGGAATTTGCGGCCAGCGCGATGGGGGCTAGTCGACTGGGAGCTAGTAAACGAGCTACCGCGCTGGCTATCGTGGGCTCGATCGGTGGTGCGATCATGGGCCTGTTCGTCGGCGGCATCATTCCCATTCCAATCGTCGGCTCCGTGATTGGCTCGTTGCTGCTGGGCGGTCTTGGCGCGGCGGCGGGAGCGGTCGGTGGCGAACGATGGGCCGGAAAGACGTGGGATGATAGCATGCAGGTTGGGCATGCTGCGTTCTGGGGCCGTTTGCTGGGAACAATGGGCAAAGCGGTTTGTGGAACTGCGGCTTGCGTGATCTTCTTGGTGGCGATTTGGAGTAGTTAGGGTAGGGGAAGCGAGAGGCTCTTTCTGGGATTTCGGGCCGAAGGCCCAGCAATTTACCTAGCCCAGCCCAACGGGCTGGGTGATCTTAAGTAGGTTAAGGGCCAACGGCCCGCCGGTTTGCACGCAAACCGGCGGGCCGTTGGCCCTTTGTTTTTCTCGCGAATTAAGTACCCAGCCCGATGGGCTGGGCTAGGTAAACGGGCAGGGCTTCGCCCCTAAAACCAAATAGCGCAACGTCAAAGCTAACGCATCGGGCTGGGAAGGAAGAAGGTGGGTTTCGTTCCTCAACCGCGCCCTACGGCGCGAATCATGTCTGCCGTTACAGCTTAACTTGCCGGACAGTTAGTCGGGGATACTATTGGAACGCTCAAGCAAGGCTGGTTTTCGAAGCTCTCCCTACCGAGCGTTTCGAATGACGACTATTCAGGATGAAAACAGACAGGTTGCTATCAAAACCTGACTGCAGCACGGATGTGCAAGAGCACCACTGGCAATTAATGCGTCTCGGGGGTGCTATATGAATAAGTCTTTGACTGTCGGCTTCTCGTTGTTTCTTCTACTGGCGAACTGCATTCAAGCCTTCGCTGGAAATCCTGTGGCTTTTGATGTTCCCGCAATTGTCGTTGCTCAGCGCATCAACCCAGCCGTAGTAACTCAGCCAACTCTCGGCGGAGATCTCTATCGGCTGAACATCGTTGTCTCGACCTACAACGCGCCCGACTACCGCGGCTCGATCAACGAATACGCTATCGAGCTGCTCAGTCCAACTCAGTCACTGCGTGTCGTCGACTTTTGGCCCAAGAATGAAACCTACACTGAGCTTGAAGGAACGATCAAGGTTGATTCCCATCGCACTAAAGATGAACACTTCAACTTCAATGTCGGCGCGAGCTACCCAGGAGTCGGTAGCGCCAATGCCAATGGCGACTACCGCAATCAATTGAATGTCGAAGAGAGCTACACTCGCAAGCCACCGATGCAAACACTAACAAGCAGTGGAACATTGCATCAAGGCTACGGGGCGTTCTTCAAATTCCGACCAGGCCCTGTCGATGTCTTGGAAGGATCGAAGCAGATTGCTGTTCTTGTGGAAGTGCCTCGAGGCTGGCGAGCCGACCTATTGCAAGTTGTTATGACAGCCGCTGGTGTACCTGAGGGCCACAGCCGTCAACAAGTGCTCAGCCAATCAAGACTTTGGATTACCACTCACCGGGAGGGAGATGGCGCAGCCGCCGCGCAGGCTCAAGCCTACGTCCAACAAGAACGCCACCTGCGCGGCGTCGCTGCATCCGCTCATCGCGAAGTCGAAAAGCGTTCGCTACCAACCTTCTGGCACAAGGCCGGAGCCGCACTGAATGTCGTCGACGCTCGAATACCCGAAGACTATTTGACTCGAGTCATCTTCGGACGAACCAATCGCTCGTTCAACGATGGTAGTGGCCGTCTTCCTGTCGATGTTCGGGTTGCCATCCTGGATTATTGGGATCAGCGTGAAGGCTTGCTCGTCATGTCGCGAGGTACAGGATCAATGCAGTCGCAACCGGCCGGCGGAAGTGCTGCTCAAACCGTAGCCTATTCCAATAGTCGCATGTAGCGGGGAAGGCTTGAGGCTTGAGGCTTGAGGCTTGAGGCTTGAGGCTTGAGGCTTGAGGCTTGAGGAAAAAACGCTGCGGAGCAGCGTGGCACACTGGAACTCGGCCCGACGAAAGTTATTTTTCGCTAAAATCTCCCCAACATCAAAGCTAAGCAGATGATTTGGGGAAGGCATGACCAATACAGTTCAAGAAGTTCGTTACCTAGTGTTCGACGTGGAAAGCGTTGCCGATGGGCAATTGATCGCCAAGACGCGTTATCCAGGTCGAAATCTATCCGCAGACGAAGCAATCCTGCGCTTTCGCCAGGAGCTGCTGCAAACTTCTGGTCGCGACTTTATTCCGTATACCTTTCAGATTCCCGTAGCGATTGTCATTGCCAAGCTGCGAGCCGATTACTCGCTGATCGAAATTGTCTCGTTAGATCAACCGCTACATCGCCCCCATGTGATGACCAAACATTTTTGGACGGGTTGGGAGCGTTATGAAGAACCGACTTGGGTCATCCCAGGGTACGGCACCAGCGGCCCACGACCAGGTCGCGGGCGTAGGTGTGGGCGT
>CAYWNG010000412.1:2717-6282 GCA_964458685.1 uncultured Pirellulaceae bacterium | reverse complement strand
GGCGGGACGCCCGCGCACCGTTTTTTGCAGACGGGACGTCCGCGTACCGCTTTGCGGGCGGGACGCCCGCGCACCGTCCGCGCCAATCTTCTACGTACCGCGCGACTAGTTTTGCGGCGATTACAGCCCATCTAACTGCAACGAGCAGTGATCGGCGGCAACTTGCTTAACGTATTCCATGCCTATCCTGGGGAGTGTTAATATGTCGAAATCTATCGTTTGGTTAATGCGGTCAATGATTGCTTTTGGAATCTGTTGCGGTTTATTTGCCGTGGCGTATTCTGAGTTTGCTCAAAAGGGCGAGTCCTCCACAGATTCCCAACTGGTCGTTTCGCGTCCCTACAGTTTGGAAGAACGTCTGACCGTTCCTCTTCAACCATCGGAAATGCGATTTTGTCCGGCAATCGAGTTGATTGCCGAGGAAGCCATTTAGAAGCCATTTTGGTCGCGACGTCAAAATCGAGTCCTTTATCAACGCTTCTGGCGATCAGTGAGAAGTGTCAACTGAACCGCTCAGAAATCGGCCTCAATAGCAGTCCCACGATTCGACTTGGGCAAGTATGATGATGTCTCACTTTTTGGGCTCATCGTTCCAGGCTGATTTCCAATGATCCAACGTCGAAAGTTCCTCTCGCAATCTGCGATATTGGCGGCTGGCCTTATGGCCAGCTCATCTCCAACAATTCTCGCGATGGACCCCATCCCGCGGAAAAAGCCAGCTCGCCTGCGGTTGAGCTTAGCAGCTTACTCCATGCGGAAGTACTTAGCCGCTAAGGGTCAAGACAAGAAGATGGACCTTTTCGAATTCGTCGAATTCGTACAACAATTGGGAATCACAGGAGTCGAACTGACTTCGTACTATTTCCCGGAAAAGGTGACCAGCGAATATCTGGCTAAACTGAAATTGCATTGCCACATTTTAGGCGTGACGATTTCCGGCGGAGCAATTCGCAACGATTTTTGCAGCAATGACCCTGCGAAGATCGAAAGAGACTTGGAACACACGCGACAGTGGGTGGACTATTACGCTCAACTTGGCGCCCCTGTTATCCGAATTTTTGCCGGCGACCAACCCAAAGGCGAAGATCTCAAGGTGACGCTGGCTCGATGCGCTAAGCATTGCGAAACCGCTTGTCGTTACGCGGCGGAGAAGGGCGTGACTCTAGCTCTGGAGAATCATGGCGGAGTAACAGCCAAAGCCGAAGGTCTGCTTGAGATTGTTAAGCAAGTGAATACGCCGGCGTTTGGAGTCAACTTCGACTCGGGCAATTTTCACAATCCACCGGACCCGTATGCCGAGCTTGAGATGATCGCGCCCTACGCGGTCAATGCTCAGATCAAGGTCGATATGCAAGTTGCTGGAAAACGAAGCGACGCTGATCTTGAGAGAATTGTACGAATCCTCCGCAACGTCAATTACAGCGGTTGGGTCGCTTTGGAGTACGAGTCGGCCGAAGAGCCCATGGAAGCGATTCCCAAGTGGATCGATAAACTCAAGCCGTTGATGGATGGATAGTCGATGAACATGCAACTGAACATTATCCCTAGCGACTCCACGAACCCCGCCAAGCCATCCTTCCACGATTCCGAAGCTGTCGAGGCGTTTCGCAAGAAGTATCGCATCGATCCAGCGATGGTGCGTAAGTTCCGACACCTCGTTTACAACCAGCATCGCCAAATCGATTCAGCGATGCCGGTTTGGGGGCAAGAACGACATCAGTCGATTGTTCGTGATCACTTTGACTTTGAAGTCATGCGGGTGCTCCAACGACAAGATTCGACGGTTGATCCATCGTTCAAACTCTTGCTCGAGACAGTGGATAAACACCGAGTCGAAACCGTTTTGATTCGTTGCGGAGAATCGCGAGCATCAGTCTGCGTTTCAACTCAAGTGGGCTGCCAAGCGGGCTGTCCCTTTTGTGCGACCGCGCGGATGGGCTTGCATCGCAACTTGAAAGCTCCTGAGATCATTCAGCAAGTCCTGTTGGCCGCACAGATTACCCGAGCCGACCAACGGCCTCTGAGGAACGTAGTTTTCATGGGAATGGGCGAGCCGCTACACAACGAGGAGAATCTGTACGAGGCGATTCGCTTTCTCAACCATCACCATACCTTCAATATGCCACTGCGAAGAATTAGTGTTTCGACAGTGGGAGTACCTGACGCGATGATTCGACTGATCGATACCTTCCCCGGTCTGCAAATGGCCTTCAGTCTACATAGCGCCCGACCTGAATTGCGATCCCGGATTGTTCCTTGGTCACGACGATACAGTTGGGAGGAAACTCAAGAAGCGCTGCGGTACGTGGCTACCAAGCCCAAAACGCATCGACATCAGGGGCCTGTCATGATCGAACACATCATGATTGACGGTGTCAACGATACCGACGAAGATGCCGACGCGCTGATCGAGTACTTGAGAGGCATGTATGTGATGATCAACTTGATTCCATACAACTCGAATTCGTTCGTACAGAACTGGCAACCAACATCACGCGAGCGACGCAGTGAGTTTGCCAATCGCCTTCGCAAAGCGGGAATCTATACGACGATTCGCTATTCGATGGGCTCGGATGTCCAAGCCGCTTGTGGCCAATTGGTCGTCCAACAGGATTCGACTCAATCCTCACTGAAAAAGCCTGCCAGCGTCTAAAATCGTCAAGAGCTATTGAAAGCGAATTGAAAGCCTATTGAACTTCGTCAAAGCTTGCATCGCGACTTTCCGCTGAGGAGGGCTTCATGAACTGGAGGCGGAATTTATCCGCCACCAAGAAGACGCCCGCCACCACCGCGCCGCCTAGATAACCGAACAGCGGTCCGAGAAAGATTGAAACACAGAGCGAGACGACGATCCCTTCGATCCGAAATCTTCCCGAGATCATCATCTGCGTCCAAGAAATCAAGCTAAATCCAACCGGTCCACTTACCAGGGAAGCTAGACGAGGATTGTTCGAACCGAACAACCACATCTGCGAGAATCCCACGATTGTTACAAAGGCGCTGATCACGAAGGTCAGATCCGACGCAGAAGCATCTAGTGCTGGGGCGAGCAGTCCAAGCAACGCGAATAGGACGGCGAAGAAGAGCGTTATCGCTAGAAGCGTAAAGAGGTCGAAGACTCGCGGAGCCCCGTAGGCTTTAGTCGAACCGTCCCCATTGGTCAGCTTTTTTAGATCCTTCCAGAAATCAGCTTCTCGAACAACGTTGTTTGGAGGCGGAGTAGCTTGCGCATATGGATTGGCGCCGAACTGCAAATTCCAGGGCAGTTGGGGAGGAATGGTGCGATCGATAGAGTTCTGATCTTCGGCACTATCGCTCGCTTTCTCGGATCTGTCTTTGTCGCTCATCTTAGTTCCCTCTCCATCGACTCATGATCTGCGATCAGCGAACAGAAATCAAGTATTGAGGCCTCCAAAGCGCCTAAAGTGAGTCATGGTATTGTCGAGAATGCAAGAAGAATTAATTTCCCCAATTGTCTAAACCGTAATCTATTGGCCAGTCAACTTTGGGCAGTCAACTTTGGGCAGTCAACTTTGGGCAGTCAACTTTGGGCAGTCAACTTTGG
>CAYWNG010000412.1:0-2617 GCA_964458685.1 uncultured Pirellulaceae bacterium | reverse complement strand
GCAGGGGCGAATCAAAGATCTAGGCTTTGTCGCCGACGTACAATGTGGCTACACCGAAGGTGAACGGATAGAACTTCACATTGGTAAGCCCGCAGGCCTGCATTCGATCTGCTAATTCTTGACCGCAGGGAAATTCAATCACGCTGCTGGGAAGATAGCTGTACGCTCCATGGTCGTTCTTGGCCATGGATTGTCCGACTCGAGGGAGTATTCTCTCAAAGTAAAACTGATAAAGTTGCTTGAGGCCGATCGTCGTGGGCTTGGAGAACTCCAGCACCGCGACCTGTCCACCCTGGCAGCAGACTCGGACCATTTCTCGAATTCCCTGATCGGTATCCTGCACGTTACGAAGCCCAAAGGCTACCGTGACTGCTTGGAAGTGATTGTCTTCGAAGGGCAAGTGCTGTGAGTCGGCTTCTATGAACTTTACTGGAAAGCCGCTGGCGCTGGTGGTGTGCTTTTGTCTCGCTACATCCAGCATTTCAGCGCAGAAGTCGCTGCCAACAACGTCGACTTTGCCCTGAACTTTCTTCGACAGCAACAGGGCCAGATCACCAGTGCCGGTACAGCAATCCAAGATAGGCAACGACCGATCCAGTCGCAGTTTGGCAACAACCCGCTTACGCCAACGAATATCGATTCCCAGCGAAAGCAAGTGATTCATCAGATCGTAGCGTGGTGCGATCTGTGCAAACATGTTGCGGACTTTGTCACCTGACTTGTCAACTGCCGTCGAGTCGTTCATGCAAATTTTGCTTCTGAGAGCGTTCCAAAAACTGTGAAGTCAACTTAGATCAAAAAGACCTGCATCTCGCGGCAACCGTGAGCGCCAATCACCAACGACTGCTCGATATCCGCCGTTTTGCTTGGGCCGGAAAGGAACAGTCCAAAACCCGGTTGCGGCGGCTTGGCAAGCTGGTAGGCTTGGTGCATCGTGTGAACAATGTTCTTGCGTTCAACCACCAAAACTAAGAATTGAGTGATGAAAAAGCAGACACGATGTTTCAAGTTGGCGTCGGTTAGCCAAACTGCGGCATTTTCAGCTACCGCAAATTGCCCTGGGTAGATAACAAAATCCAGGGTTTCCAGATCATGAGGCTGAGCCGTACCGTCCATCGAAACATTGCCAGGAATGCCCTCGACGCCTGAGAATATCCGCGTTGCCGAGTGAAATTCGTTGAATCCGTTGAGCTTTTCAACGATTTCCGCAACGCTGCCGACTTGATGGCAAATTCCACCAACAAACTGAATCGTCTCCGCAAACTTAGCAATCGGATCGGGATATTCGATCCACGCTCCGTTGACGACATCTGGCAACGCCACTTGCGGTACAAGCTGGCATTTCAAGGTTTTTAGGATCGATTCTCGACTGCTCATTAAAATCTGCAGAATAGAGGCGACGGTTGTTTAGGAAGCCTTATGGTACAATAGGCCAGCCGAATAGGCGAGTAGCTTTCGCGCAGCCAGCACCCCCCCATGTTATCCTTGGGGTAAACAGTGGGGCTTTTGAAAAGGTAAACTCCACTCGAATGGATCGCGTCGGTAACGGTCACACCTTGATACTTTAGCCGCTGGTAAACACCTCGAACTCGACATGCGAAGATAAGTGACTGAGCCGTCCTACATCGGGCCCTACCAGATCCTTCGGAAGATCGCCGAAAGCTCGCTTCACGAGCTTTTCGAAGCTGGTTCGCTACACGCCGAGACCTCGGTTGCAATTAAACTCTGTCGTTCGAATAGCGACTTTCCACTGGCTCGCAGCCGATTTGAACGAGAATTGGAGGTCAGCACCCAGCTCGCCAATTGCCATGCCGTCCGCGCTTTTGAGGTTGGTTCGATCGAACATGGACGACCGTATCTGGCCATGGAACTGCTTGCC
This sequence comes from uncultured Pirellulaceae bacterium, assembly GCA_964458685.1. Taxonomy (GTDB): domain Bacteria; phylum Planctomycetota; class Planctomycetia; order Pirellulales; family Pirellulaceae; genus Aureliella. The sequence goes on along the minus strand of CAYWNG010000412.1, from coordinate 738 downwards.
GGCCGCAGCGTGGCGGATTGGATTCATCAGGCGGGGCCTCTGAGCGAACAGGACACCGTCTCGGTCCTCGGCGAAGTCTGCGAGTACTTAGTCGAGCTGCATGGACTGGGTTTTGTACACTGTGATCTCAAGCCTCAGAATCTGTTCGTCCTTTCTGAACCTCTGGTCAGTTCGCGAATCAAAGTCCTGGACCTAGGGATTTGTAAGTCACTTCACGAATCGTATCCACAACTACCTAAGAACATCTCGGGTTCGCCTCATTACATGTCGCCCGAAGCCATTCGGTCCCCCGAAACGCTCGACCATCGCAGCGATATCTACTCTCTTGGCTGCACCGCTTACCACATGATTGCGGGAACGACACCCTTTGCTGGAAATAATCCGCTGCAAATATGCTCAATGCAGTTAAAGCAACAGCCGCGAACGTTTGAGGAATTGGGTTGTCTGGTTAGCGAGTCACTTCAGTCGTTGATCTTTCAATGCCTGGAGAAGAATCCTGAGAACAGGCCGGCCAGCAGCCAAGATCTTCTTGAAGCGTTATCCAAATTGCGGTCATAGCAAACAGTCGGAAGGCTTAAAAAGCGGTGCTTCTAACTCTCTAGAGCTTATTGCTAGCTCAAAATTGATCTTGCCTTTTGCCGCCAAAAATGGTCTGAACAGCAACGCAGCTTTCACAACCCGACGCGTGCGCGAGGGACATCACAACCCGAAGCGTTAGAGCGTAAGTGACGGATATCT
>CAYWNG010000411.1:0-6289 GCA_964458685.1 uncultured Pirellulaceae bacterium | reverse complement strand
CGTCCATTTACATGTGGAGGTTGAAGATAGCGCAACGGTCTACTCTAGAGCTGGGTGGCGTACACCACGTAAGCTCGCCGAAAACACGATGTATGTGTGTCCGAAATCGGGACTTCTTAAAGTCGTACAAGCCGCTGTGCAGCGTCGCCCGAGAACCCGCGTATGCACGAGCGGACTCACTCAATTTCTACTTCGAGACAATGTCTGGTGGGAAGTCCAAGTTCAAAGCACTGTAGACGCTGCTGATGATCGTTGGGATGTCTGGTTAGAAAGCCAGGTTGCGCAATTGAGTGAACAGGATTGCATCGCAAGTTATGGAGACAAGCTCTTTGCAACTTCGAAACGCCCTCTTACGCCGAGCGAAACTAGACAGCTTTATCGCTCCCTTCGAAGAAAAAGTCGAAGCAAGTAGTTCTAGGCTGCACTGAAGAGCCGGCGCAGCCTTGAATTGAGGCGAAGCGACTCACACAGCTTTTCACATCAAAGTTGAAAACCTATGATCTTTCGAACCGATTCTCGTTCGGTACCGTAACTCTTTATCGCAACGGGCCATGCAGCGAAAGAACAATGCCTGCCGACAGGGATGTTGCGGTTCGAACTGAGACTGTTGAAATGGTTGCATAGGCCCTCACCGCCAAGCCCTTCGCTCCGCATACCCTGGGTTACGCTTGGCTCGCGGGACTCGCCGCGCTCACCCAGGGCTAAGGTTGTTTCGCCACTTCGTGGCTGGACTATCGAGTTGAAGACTAGCCGCTTGCCGACACTTGCCGTCAAAAAGCAGACTGTGCTTGCCGCTGCACAAGTTACATGAAGCCTTTTCCCGAGTGAGTGCATTCGCGTGAATTCACCGGATCAATTTCTAGAGATCCTAAGCGAGAAACTAACGCGTTAGCGGCGTCAGTATATCACACGGCGAACATGAGAAGATAAGTGCCAACGGTTCATGCTCGTTATGCGATTTAGATGCATCATGTGGGACTGCTGATTGTCCTGTTTATGAGCTTGAGTTTACAGATTTTTGGAAAAATTTGGCCGCCAAGTTGCTTGACTTTCGATGGGAACTGTAGAGGTCACTTCATTCGGGAGTACCGCGAAACCTTCTCAATCCCATCCCATCCTATCCTGAAGGCGAAAGTCTGATGGACAAGCTCAAGGAGCTCCATCGTGTCGAATTCTAGTCAAAGAAAACGCAATCAACGTCGCGCGCACTGGCTTACAAAACTGAAGCGAGTTGCTCTGTTGGAAAAGCTAGAAGTCCGGGAAGTGCCGGCTATTGCGGTGTTCGGCACGGAGCTGCGCATTACGGGTTCCGAGTTCAATGATCTAGTTACAGTCTCTTTGGGGCCTCGTGGCTCTGGTCAGATTGTGGCGACTCGTACTGAGGTAAGCAGTGGTGGTCAGACGACTGAGTCCAAGACGTTTGCGTTGAGTTCGATCACATCTATCCGTGTCTCTTTGGCAAATGGTGATAACCAGTTTACAAATCAAACTAGCCTTCCGAGTATTGCCTTTGGTGGTAACGGCGCTGATCTATTTACTGGTGGCTCAGGCAATGATCAGTTGTATGGCGGAGGAGGGAACGATGTGCTCAAGGGGCTTGGCGGGAACGACCGTTTGGATAGTGCTGCGGGAGTCGACATTCTGGAAGGTGGCGACGGAGCGGACGTTTTGCTGGGCGGTGCTGGCAATGACAACCTAAGTGGCGGCGTTGGCAACGACACGCTGTACGGCAACGATGGCGATGACACCATTCAAGGTGGTGATGGATTGGATACGCTTTGGGGCGAACTTGGCGACGACCGTTTGCTGGGCGGGAACGATAACGACGTTCTCCGCGGTGGTGATGGTAACGATATTCTAGAGGGTCAAGCTGGCAACGATACACTGTATGGTGGCATAGGAGCTGACCGATTGGTTGGCGAGGTCGGCGACGATACGCTCTACGGCGAAGCGGGTGCAGACTTGCTGTATGGCGGTCTTGGAAATGACCGAGCCTTTGGTGGAACTGACGATGATCGAATTGAGGGAAATGCCGGAGACGATGATCTGCGCGGTGATGCAGGGATTGACCATATCGAGGGTGGCACAGGTGCGGATTTGATCTCCGGTGGTGACGGTAGCGACCGGTTGTATGGAAATGCTCAGGCTTCCACTGCATCCACACCTGACGGCAACAACACGATCCGTGGCGGTAACGGTTATGACTCAATTTTCTCCAGCGCGGGTAATGACCTGCTTTACGGCGATGCGGGCGAGGATCGGATCGAAGCAGGTGACGGCAATGATCGTCTTTGGGGTGGTCCCGATAACGACATTCTCAATGCTGGGGCCGGTAATGACGAGGCTTATGGAGAAGGCGGCGATGACAAAGTGCAAGGCGGTCTTGGCGAGGATCGCGTGGATGGTGGAGCGGGCAATGACCTGTTGGCGGCCGTCACTGTCTCAACCTTGATCGATGCCCCCGAGGTCAGTGGCAATCCAGTAGACACCGCAGGCAACAGACTGTTTGGTGGCCCTGGCAACGATCGACTGTTTGGTAGTGACAAGGCGGATATACTCAACGGCGATGATGGCAATGACTGGCTGAACGCCTTAGCGGGTAACGACGAACTGTATGGTGGAAATGGCCGTGATGTCCTACTGGGTGGATCAGGGATGGACAAAATGGATGGCGGTTTAGGCGTCGATCGGCTAGTCGCAGTGGATGGTGCCATCGACCAGATTATCCCGCAACCAACTAACTCCACGACAATAGAGCGTGACGAACTGTGGATCGATAATCTAGATCGCTTGTCGAGTCTAGTTGCCGTTACCATAGTTCAAAGCCAACATCCTGCGGCAGTGCATGTGGTGAACGACTATCGTGCTTATGATGCAATCGGTTCCATCCAAGCCAAGCCGGCTTTGGCTTGGGGAATTTCCAACCTGATTGACCCAGATGCTAGGGAACAACATCAAAACAGTAATACGCTAACGAAAACGGACTATGGTTCCTCACCGTTGTTTGGCCCAGATGGCCCGGTCTGGAGCGACGTTGATCAAGGAGCTGTTGGGACTTGTTACTTCCTAGCCCGCTTGGCGGCCCTTGCAAAGACTCACCCTCAACACATACGTGACATGGTCACCGAACTTGGCGACGGGACCTTCGTAGTCAAGTTCCTGAATCAAGAAGGCGAACGAGTTTATGTGCGAGTCGACGGTGATTTGTATCGCGATGGAAATATCCTCTATGCTGATCGTGGTGCGGGCAACGCAATGTGGGTTGCGATCATTGAAAAGGCTTGGGCTATTCATCGATATGGCTATGCGACCTACGATAGTATCAGTGGTGGTAACGGTGCACAAAATGATGACCGTACCGATACTTCACTGGCTCTGGGAATCGCAGATACACGAGTTACGCAAACGATAGCCCCAACTCCACAACTGTTCGCGAACGCACTGAAGACCTTTTTGGATGCGGGTTACGGCGTGGTCTTTGGAGGTCGATCTTTCATCTCGGACAGTATGCCGCTTACCCCAGAGAATTATCGCCGTAGCGAGCACATCTTGATGCTGCACAGCGTCGAGACCAATTCCGCTGGTAATGTCACCAAGATTCGCTACTACGACCTGTACGGCGGACCGCTGAAGGAAATGACCAATCTCAGTGTCTTTTTCTACGGGTGTGGTGGTATCACTGCGTTCAAGCCGCTTGCGTAGCCACTAGTATTCGGGCGGTGGATCGAGCCGGATCATATATCGCCTTAGAATTGAGAAAGGGCCTGAGGTGTTTTGCCGAAGGCCCTTATCGCATGTTATAATTCCGGGCCGTCGTTTTCATTTCGAGGCGTTGAACCCGGAGGGGCATGAAGTATGGTGGAGTTACCGCAGACATCTTCGACGGTGGCTGTGCAACGATTGCTCGATCTGCTCAAGGCGGGTGATCAACACGCATCCAGCCGATTGCTGGAAGTGACCATGGAACGCCTGCGGACATTATCGCGCAAGATTCTCGCTGACATCCCAAGCGTAGCTCGGTGGGAAGAGATCGACGACTTGGTACAGAATAGCTCGCTACGATTGTGGCAGGCTCTAGAGAAGCACCACCCGCCAACACCACTTGATTACTTTCGACTGGCCGCAGCTACGATACGACGCGAATTGATTGATCTATCACGACACTACTTTGGTCCCCAAGGCATCGGCGCTAATCATCCCAAATCTTGGTTGCAAGAGCATGGATCGCAAGTGTTAGTCGAGCCCGTAGGGAACAGTACCTTTGATCCCGTCAAGCTTGGTAGTTGGACAGAGTTCCATGAGTATGTAGATGCATTGCCCGACGAGGAACGCACTCTCTTCGATCTACTTTGGTACGAAGGACTTACGTTGCAGGAAGCAGCCGACTCGATGGGGACATCCGAAAGAACTCTGCGTCGTCGTTGGCAGTTGGCTCGAGTCAACCTGTATCGGCGATTGCTGGACGAAGGCGAGGGTGATCAATCCAAACGATCAACCTAAATCACTTCCTCAGCGAATTTGCAGATGCCATTTTGCGATCTGCTCGAAGGATTCAATATCGAGGACTTTATGCATCCTATTATCGATGAGCTAATGAATCGTTGGGAAGAAAGCCGCGAGCGTGGGCAGTTGCTAACTCCTGAACAGCTTTGTGAGAACCACCCAGAGCTTTTGGATGAACTCAAGTGGCAGATCAAAGCTCTGAATGCAGTTGAAGCCCAGTTTGGCGAGGCTGATGTCGAAGAGGTCCAGCCAGGTTCAAGTGGGACGTGTTCGTCGAAGCAGCACCAGATCGTTCGTGTAACCAGTGAGTTTCACGTCCATCGTTTGCATGCCAGCGGCGGCTTGGGTGAAGTCTATCTAGCCAAGGAACCTGATCTACAGCGAACCGTGGCGATCAAGTTTCCACGAGCCGATCGTTTGAGCAAGGATCAATTACTGCGCTTCGAGCGCGAAGCACAGATCACAGGCCGGCTGAACCATCCAGGAATTGTACCGGTCCATGCGCTCCAGGCAGGCCAGTCGCAGCAGCCTTGCTACGTCATGCGATTCGTCGATGGATTAACGTTGCAGCAGCGGATCGATCAGCTCTTCGAAAATCCTGCTAATAACTCAGCGGACCTTTACGCCTCGCTTGAGGTCCGGCAGCTACTGCAGAGCTTTGTAACACTCTGCAATATTGTGGCCTACGCTCATCAACATGGCATCATTCACCGGGATATCAAGCCATCGAATATCATTCTCGGTTCGTTCGGTGAGACATTGCTGATGGATTGGGGATTGGCCAAGAGCGTAGCTGATCCAGAAAGCCCCGCCGATATCAAGATGTCTGGCGATGCTGTGGATACGGTCGTCGAAAGAACGGTAAGAACTCACACTGGTCAGTTCATGGGCACGCCGGCTTTCGCAAGTCCCGAGCAACGCCAAGGACAGATTGAATTGATCGACGGACGCTCGGATGTCTATTCGCTGGGAGCAACGCTTCTGACTCTGTTGACGGGCAGTCTGCCGTCAGGCGACTGGATGCAAAAAGCGATTCCTACGAATCGTTTCGGAGTCTCCGTCCCATATCGCTTAGCCGAGATTTGTCGCAAAGCGCTGGCCCAGAAACTTGAGCTTCGATACGCCTCAGTGATCGAACTTCGCGAAGATATCGAACGCTACCTGGCGGGCGAACCGATCAGCGTTGTTGCTGAGACTGCCTGGTCCAAGCTATCTCGTACCGTCCGCAAGAGGTCGGGTTGGGCTGCAGCAATTTTAGTCGCGGTTTCCGTTACGATACTTGCTGTGGGCATCGGTAGTCTGGTTCTAAATCAGAAGAACAAGCAGTTACAAAAGTCGAACAAAGATCTGGAAAAGGCCAACGCAACCTCGCTTGCCGCGCAGGAACGCTCGTCCGCAACTACGCAACTGTTGACTCGCGCTATGCGAGCTGCAACTCCCGAAATGGCGCAGGGCAAAGAACCAACGGTCAAACAACTGCTCAACGAGACATCAACGCAACTCAAGAATGATCGTACCATTCCACCCTTGGTATCAGCCGACACTCATCAAGTGCTCGCCCAGGCTTACGTTTCGTTGGGAGACTACGAACAAGCACAAGAGAACGCGGATATATCCTATTTGCTCTATTGCGAGCAGACGGGCGAAAACAGTCCTGATGCATTAAATGCACAGGCGACTGTCGCGTTGATTCTCTCGCGACGCGACCAAGACGACGAAGCGATCCGTGTCGCCAGAGATGCGTTGCAGCGTGGGCGTGCTTCCAAGGATATCGATGCCGAAACGA
>CAYWNG010000410.1:5494-6329 GCA_964458685.1 uncultured Pirellulaceae bacterium | reverse complement strand
CTGGAATCGTGATGGGTTGTTCGACTTTGCAGTGTCGATAATGAACTCGCCTGCTTGCTTGGTCTCAAATGTCAGCAAAAATACTGGAAACTACGTGAACGTTCGGTTGGTTGGAGTAAAGTCTGCAAGAGTTCCCATAGGTGCAATCGTCAATGTTCATGCCAGTGGCGGCAGTTGGAAGAAACAACTGACCGGCGGAGACGGTTTTCAGTGCAGCAACGAGAAGTGCATTCAATTTGGACTCGGCGATGTAGTAGAAATTCAAAGAGTTACCATCGAGTGGCCGAGTGGTGCGATGGACGAGTTTACCGATGTGCCAGTCAACTCGGCAATCCTGTGCGTTGAGGGATGTTCCCAGTTCACAGTTCAAACACCATGATTAAGCACTGGTTTTCTTGCTTCAAGGAGCGAGCCGATTTCAAAGAAGAGCAAGAAGAATAACGCGAGCCAGACGAACTCCCAGCCACAGCGCAAGAAGCCAATCTTGGCAATAGTAGTCCTATTGGCTTTAGCGGGAGCCTTTTGGCCTGTTCGTAAAATGATCCTACATTGGCAAGCTGGTGAAATACTCAAATCGGCATTTGTAGATGCCAATTCGGGAGCAATCATCACCGCCGAAAAATCTGCCTGGCGCGCATGGAACACCAGTCGCGATCTTCCCGAAGCCGCTGTGCTGGCCGCTCGACTAGCTTTAGTTCAACGTCAGTTTGACAAAACCGATGAATATCTTTCCGAAATCATGCCTCAAGTTGATGGGCTGAATAAAGATCTAGCCGCTGAAGCTCTGGAGATTGATGCACTAAGCCATGAAGCGCAATTGCGATTTAGCGATTCA
>CAYWNG010000410.1:0-5484 GCA_964458685.1 uncultured Pirellulaceae bacterium | reverse complement strand
TAAGCTTAGATCCAAAGAATCTGATAGCGCACGAGCACCTTGCCAAAATGTTTGGCGCAAGCGGACGACGCGAGGAAGCTATTGAGCATATTTTGAGGCTGGTCGAAGCGGGGCAGAAAACCGACGCGCTGATGCTTCTGACTCGTGAAAGTGGAGCAATTCGCGATGAACGGCTGGCGGCTGCTGCAAAGAGCTCTCCGACAGATCCATTTCCTTTAGTGGGGCTTGCCAATTATGCCCATGAATCGCAAGACGATTCCACCGCGATCGGTCTTCTTCAATCAGCGATCAAGCTTCGCGAGGACTATGTGCCAGCCCACGTAATGATGCTCCGCATGTTGGGTGATTCGGAATCCTGGGATGCCCTCGACGATCATTGGAATAAGCTCCCTGAGAGTACTCGAAACGAGACGCTCAAGTTTGCGACGGTATGGACGGTCCGAGGTCGGTTAGCAGATGCAAGACAAGATACCTTGGGAGCTATTCGCTGTTATCTAGAGGCATGTCTATTACAGCCTGATTCGCGAATGCCCAATAGTCGTTTGGCAACTCTGTTGTCTCAAGTCGGCGAAAGCAAACTAGCCAATCAGTTTGCTGACTTTTCGCGAAAGCTTCAGGAGTTGTGGTCTGCTCAGGATCGAATTCTCTTTACCGGAACTCCCGATAAAGTCGACCAGTTTCTTACGCTTTCAAGTCGTTATGAAGCTTGCGAGCGATTCTGGGAAGCTCAGGGATGGATGATTTGGGCTTACCAGTTGTCGCCGAACTCACCCGAAGTTCAGCAACGTCTGAGATCGCTGATTTCCAAGACTGAGAACGCTCCATTTGTCTTGGTGGACTTCAAACGTCATCCCGTGGCCCAAGTAGATGTTTCTAAGTACCCACTTCCTAAAGGTGGGACGTTGTCCGAAAGAGAATCAACATCGCCAACGCCGACTCCCCATTTGGAACTTGCCTTCGAAGATCAATCCAAGAATGTTGGTTTCAGCTTCGAATTCTGTTATGGAACCGAAGGCGAGCCTAAGCGTTACATGTATGAGCTTAGCGGTGGAGGCGTCGGAGTCCTTGACTTTGACCTGGATGGGTGGCCTGATTTTGTGACACCCCAAGGCAAATTGTGGCCTGCATCCACAGATCAATCGACCGAGCGAACTGATCGAGTTTTTCGCAATAAGAATGGAAAGCAATTCGAGGCGATCAAGCTACCCAATCAAGAGGATGGCTTTGGTCAAGGAGTTGCCTGCGGTGACTTCGATAACGATGGCTTTCCTGATATCTACATCGCACAGATTGGAAGCAATCGATTGTTGCGAAACATGGGAGATGGAACTTTTGTTGATGTAACAGAACAATCGGGGCTTAGTAGCGACCAGTGGACGGTAAGCTGTGTAATGGCTGATTTGAACGGCGATTCTCATCCAGACCTTTACGACGTTAACTATCTCCGAGGCGATGATCTTTTTACCCGCATCTGCCAACGCGAAGGTATTGCTGCGCAGTGCAGTCCCTTTGAGTTCGATGGCTCGCCTGATGACATGTGGATTAGTGATGGTGTAGGCGGCTTTAACAAAGTGAGTGAACTGCCTGTTGGCCGAGGGTTGGGAGCCGTCGCTTTTGACGCGACTGGTAATGGCCATACAAGTTTGTTCATTACCAATGATACCGATCCGAATTTCTTGCTCGCTACTGAAACCAAAGAAGGAAAGACAACGGTCACAGAAACTGGAATCACATCGGGCGTCGCATTCAACGAAGCAGGCAAAGCCGAAGGGTCGATGGGCATTGCCTTGGGTGATGTCAACAACGATGGATTAATGGACCTTTTTGTAACTAACTTCCTGAACGAAACGAACACGCTCTATCAAAACCTTGGTGAGGGGGCCTTCCAGGATGTCACCAAATTCAGTGGATTGGATGGTCCGTCCTTAAGCGTACTCGGTTTCGGAACACAGTTCTTTGACGCTAACCTAGACGGCAAGCTTGAGTTGTTTGTTGCTAACGGACACGTAGATGATCTTCGAGCTCTCAATCGACCGTATAAGATGCAGGCTCACCTATACACAGCCGTGGGTCAACGATTTTCGCAAATACTTGATGCTGGTGAATACTTCAAACGGGAACTGTTGGGGCGATCCGTAGCCAAAGTCGACTGGAATCAGGACTTCCGAGAGGATCTAGTGGTTTCTCATTTGCAAAGTCCATATGCACTGCTTACGAACAACTCAAAGACTCTCAGTCGCCCTATTGCAATTCGATTGGTGGGGCGAATTTCGAATCGCGACGCGGTTGGTTCGACAATAACGATGGTCGAAGGCGATCGCCGCATCAGCAGACAAGTCACCGCAGGCGACGGTTACGAATCATCGAACAGCAAAGAGATTCTCTTTGGCGCGAGCGATCCAAAAGCAGTAACGTTCGAGATCACTTGGCCGACTGGCAAACGTCAGCAAGTCCAGCTCGACTTCGGTCAGCGAATTACAATCGTCGAGCCGGATTGAGAGATCGATGGGTTAACTCAGTTTTGGTCTCGGGACTAGTCAGGGAACTTGGATAGCCGTCTACCCGCACCACCTTCCCGTCCTGTACAATACGGATAGTCTGTTCGGAAACGTGCCTCGATTCACCATTCAACGAGGAGCTGTCTGTATGTCAACTTTGGCACTCAGCGGATCAATAGGTTCATCACAAAGAGGTTACGATCGCGTCGAACTCTTGAAACTGATGTATCTCAGTCGAGAGGGAGACCGTCGTGAAGGAGTGCTTCTGCGGCAGAGTAAAGGCTGGTTCCAAGTCGCTGGAATGGGTCATGAATCTCTCGCCGTCGTTTCTCTCTTGCTTAACGAGGGTGACTATCTTTTTCCCTACTACCGCGATCGCGCGATGGTACTGGCCAAAGGCCTAACCAATGCTGAGCTCGCCAGTGCTTACTTCGCCAAGCTGAACTCGTCCAGCGGCGGACGGCAAATGCCTGGACACTACTCGGATCGCAGCCGCAATATCTGGAGCGTCCCAACTCCCACGGGTGCAAATTGTCTGCCGGCTTGCGGTGTTGCCTGGGCAATGCAGCTTAACAAGCATCCCAATGTGGCCGTTGCAACGATTGGCGATGCCGCTTGTCGTCAGGGGGAAGTGGCCGAAGCGATTGCGTTTGCTGTTGAACGCAATTTGCCCGTTGTGTTTATCGTCGAAGACAACAACTACGGGATCAGTACCAACACAACAAAGTTCAATCCATTTAAGCTGGGCGTCTTCAACGAAAAGTTCGTCTTGCATCTCGACGCCCGACACCCCGATCACGTTTATGACGCTCTCAAACCTGTCATCGAGAAGGCTCGAAACGGTGGTGGCCCCACGGTCGTCGTCGCTGATCTTGATCGATTGTGCTCGCATACCAGCAGCGATGATCATCGTGTCTATCGGCCTCAAGCTGAGATCGATGCAATGCAAGTTCGCGATCCCATTCAGGTTTACTCTCAAGAGTTGATCGATGCGGGCGAATTGACCAACGAGCAATGGGAGCAAATCAAGGCGGAAATCAACGCTCAAGTCGATGCGGACTATGTGGCCGCCGAGCATGAGCCTGATCCCGAGCCGGCTGATCTGCTGAGCGAGTTGTGGGGAGATATCCCTGAGCCCACTTCGCCACCGATTCAAGGTGGTGGTAAGCTGCGGATCGTCGATGCCATCAACGAACTCTTTCGCCAGCGATTGAAAGAGGATGAGCGCTACATTCTGTTCGGCGAAGATATCGAAGCGCCCAAGGGTGGCGTGTTTGGTCTAACAGCCAATCTTTCCACTGAGTTTCCGGGACGAGTGTTCAATTCGCCGCTTGCCGAAGCGACCATTGCAGGCGTTGGTATCGGAATGGCATGTTATGGAATGCGACCAGTGTTCGAATTCCAGTTTATCGACTTCGTGGCACCTGCCATGAATCAGATCAGCCAAAATCTGGTAACCTTGCGTTGGCGCTCGAAAGGCCAATGGAAATGTCCGGTTGTTTTCTACGCGCCTTACGGAGCCTACTTGCCTGGCGGCTCAGTTTGGCATTCACAGTGCAATGAATCTATCTTTGCACACTTTCCAGGAATTCGCGTCGTCGTCCCCAGTTGCCCAGAAGATGCAACTGCCCTCATGTGGACCGCGATGCACTCGGAAGATCCCGTGCTGTTCCTAATCCCCAAACACCTCTTTAGGCAGCAGATGGAAGCTCCAGCGCTGATCGCGCCGGTCGGTATTGGTGTCGCTAGAATCCGCAGATCAGGTGATGATGTAACGCTGGTGAGTTGGGGCAACTGCATCGAGCAATCCCTGCAAGCCGCTGAGCTGCTTGCGGATGAAGTCTCGGTAGAAGTCATCGACCTACGCAGCGTACAACCGTGGGATAAAGAGACGGTGATCAAGTCACTTCAAAAGACTGGACGATTGGTCGTCGCACAAGAAGATGGTCGTTCATGCAGCGTTGGTCAAATGGTGATCAGCGAAGTCATGACAAATCCAGACAGCTTCAATCTGTTTGTCAGCCCACCGCAACTGGTTTCAAAACCTGACGTGCACATCGGCTACAACCCGATCTATGAATACTCGGCGCTGCCAAGCACTTCAGCCGTAGTAGCGGCTATTCGACTGACGATGGAAGATTAGTCGCGGAAAGTTAAGGGTCGCGGAAGTTTTGCGTGAGCAACTGCTTCCACCACTTTCGGCGTCGGTTAGATTTCGAAGTCGTCTTCAACCGTCTTTTCGCTATACAGCGGCAGGTGGCGGTAATAGACTTCCAGGATCATGGTTGCCAATGCGGTTTGATACAGCCGTCCACCCGCGCGGCTGTGGTGCCCCTTGGGTTCCCAACTTCCTGCGTCAACGCCCTCTTTGCTCTGTTCCTTGATCACCATATCTCGAGTTCTACCATTCCACTGAGTCCATGCTTCGCCACCGAAGTGTCGCATAACTTGAGTGGCATAATAGGTGTAGTACAGGTCGTCCATTCGCGGCCCCACTGAGTTCAGATAGGCCACTCCGTCTTTCAACCCAGGATGCTCCTTCGGCCAGCCCATGTACATGCGGCACAACAGACCAATCGAAGTTTGTGCCGCGTTGCGTTCTGGCTTGGGATCGGTGTATCCATAGAACGCGCCGTTGTCTGTACTGACGAAATCCAAGAATTCGTTGGCTTTCAGAAATGTCGAATTGGGGACGGAGAGATTGCCCATGCGACCGCTTTTCAGGCCCATCAAACACCAGCCCACTACCGAAGTGTCGCCGGCTTGTTGAGGCTGATAGCGCCAGCCACCACCGCGTGGGTCCTGAAATGATACGATGTAGTTTAAGGCTAATTGCGCGGGCTGAAGCAAATCTGGATCTCGCGTCATGGCATAGGCTTCGCAGATAGCAATTGAAGCTAGTCCATGCGAATACATGTTGCCACGTTTTTCATGCCATGAGCCAACGGTCATCCCGTTTTCCGTTTTCACCTGCATGTTGGAAATC